>JACDCP010000319.1 GCA_013817465.1 Gammaproteobacteria bacterium
GCGTGAGCGCGCTTATTCAGCCATCGGCAGCCAGCTCGCCTACCAGAATCCGGACCTCGCCATTGAATACATCGATCAGCTCGCCGGCCAGCCGCGCCACGATCTCATAAACACGATCGCCAGCAGTTACGCACAGAAAGATGTCGGAGAGGCGGTCACCTGGATCACACAATTTGAAGGCGAGCCGTTGTATGCCGGGCTCGTGGGGTCGATCGCCCAGAGCGTTGCCGCAGAAGACCCTCGCGCGGCGCTTCAGCTCACTGAAAGTATCCCTGCGTCGGGCGACAAGACATCGGCGATCAGCTCGATCATGTACACCTGGGCCGATACCGATCCCGCTGCCGCTGCCGATTATACGGAGCGCATGAGCGACCCGGCGGTCAAGCTGGCTGCCGTCGAGTCGATCGTCGGTAGCTGGGCCGGATACGATGCCGTCGCCACCCGCGAGTGGGTTTCGCAATTACAACCGAACGAGGTTCGCGACCAGGGTTTGTTGACACTGATCACGAATGCCGCGCATTCGCCGGCCGACTACCTTTCACTGATCGGCGAAATTCGCGCGGAGACCATGAAGGCCGATGCCCTGCAACAGGCGATGCAAAATCTGGCGTTCCGCGACCGCGAAGCGGCACGTTCGCTGCTCGAAAAGTCGGGAGCCAGTGCCGCGCAGAAGGAAGCGCTGCAGTGCTTCCTCGACGACCCGAATAACTTCGGCGGCTACTGAGCCGCCCGGCGTCGCCGGAAGCTCTGTCACCGGATCCGGGACTCGCGTCTGCTTGCCGGCGCGCCGCTGCCCTGATGCCCTACTGGCTGACGACGGGGCTTATCAGCGCGTTCATCCTGGCCGGTGTCTACGGCTGGTTACGGCCGGCGCTCGCAGGCACCGGCTGGATGCACGGCGCGAAGTTCGGCCTCGTGCTGTTTCTCGTCTCGGCGACCTTTGCGCTGGGCTATTCAGGCGTATTCAACCTACCCGGCCAACTCTGGATAACCTGGACGCTGGAGGGGCTGCTGTACTTCGTGGTCGCCGGCGCCGCACTCGGCTGGGTCGCGGAAAAAGTCGCGACGCTACACGCGACGCAGGTGCCGGTCGACCTGCGGGGAGCAGACCTGCGTTAGCAGCCGATATTTCTGGATACTCTGTCCTGGTACAAAAGGGGCCCGGTGCATGAAGCGCCGGGCCCGGTGAGATACCCGCGCGGCATTCTCCAACCCGCGCGCTCCTGCATATCCTGATGGAGCTGGCGACAGGAGTCGAACCTGCGACCTGCTGATTACAAATCAGCCGCTCTACCAACTGAGCTACGCCAGCACGGGATCGATCACTTGCTATTCTACCCGGTGTCTCCGGCGATCTGGTCTTCGCCGGGTGGGCAGGTTTCCACTTCGAGACGCATGATGCGCCCGGGAATCGTCTCGAAGTCGTCCGGGCTCAGGGATCCGTTCGGCGCGATCCCGGTATCTACCCAATACACGGCGCCCGAGCGGTGACGGTCGGCGACCTTCGGCGCGTAACCCAGCAAAGTGACTTCCGCTACGCGGCGCTCGGCGCGCTCGCGCTCGGCAAACACACCCAGGGATATTGCGTTGCGTTCGTCGCCGCTGGGCACTATGTAGGAGTCCGCGACGCCCCGTTTCTTGAGCGAGTTCAGCGCCGCGCGCGCAGCGGAACGCGACTCAAATGCCGGCAGATAGACCCAGTGACCGACCCACACCTCGCCTTCGGCGAGCCGCTGCTTCGGGATATGCCCGGCGGCGAGGAGTGATTCCACGGCCTGGGTGGTTTCCGTCAGATCGCGGAAGGGGCCGATGCTGACACAGCGACCGTCGGTATCGCCGGACAGTGTCGACTCGAATAGGGGCGCTCCAGCGAGCGGCGCAGCCAGTGGACCAGGCGAATGATCACTGCGAGCCTCATCCGCAAGCACCAGGCGCGGCAACTCGCTGTGCGGGCTGACCACGGAAGCCGTGTCCTCCGCGTCCGGCGCGATCCAGCGCTGCCAGCCCAACAGACCGAGATTGGCGAGCAGCAGGAGCAGGAATAGATTGCGCATACTTACTCTTTCGCAAACTCGGCGAGTCCTTGCAGGACCAATGCGGGATTGTACGTCGCGGGCCGGCGAATCGCAGCCAGGATGCGATCTGCGTCGCCGCCCGTCACTACGACCACTCGCATCTCCCGGTCGAGCAGCGCCTCCGCTTGCGCAATGGCTCGTTCGACCAGGCCGGCGAGCGCGTTCAGCGCTCCGTTGCGCAGCGCATCCGCTGTATTGTCAGCGAGCATGCCCGGCTCGCCGACCGCATGCGCGGTCTCCAGCGCGGCAATGTCGCTCGTGCGGTCGCGCAAAAACTCGCACATGAGCTCGAGCCCGGGCGCGATGAGACCGCCCAGATGTTGCCCGTCGCCCGCGACGACGTCGACGGTCAACGCCGTGCCGGCATCGACGACGCTCACCGGGCCGCCGAGCTCCGTGAAGGCACCGATCATGGCCGCCCAGCGATCCGCTCCGAGCTTCGCCGGCTCCGCATAGGCATTGCGCACACCGAAGGCCTGTTTCTCTGCAACCACGAAC
>JACDCP010000137.1 GCA_013817465.1 Gammaproteobacteria bacterium
AGGTCACTCCGCTAGCCGGGCTAGTCCACGAGTCCAGGCTCTCGATGATCACGTCAGCAGTGCCGAGCGCGCGGCGGGATCCGTCTGCGGCGACCAGCGAGCCGGCGCTGAACGGATCGCTGCTGCCATTTTTGCGCCGCAGGCGGTAGAACATGATGTCCGTCCCGTCATCGAGCTGCAACGCGAACCAGTCCCAGCCTGCCAGATCCTTGCCAAGCGCGCTGGTGCCCCACTCACGATCGAGCCAGGCAGCTCCTGAAACATCGAACGTCTCGCCGCCAATCCTGAGCCGGCCGGATGCCGCAAGGCGCGAGAACGAATAGTAGTAGGACGCGTTTCCAGGTGTCGGTCCTTTGCGGCTCAAGCCTTCGTCGCCATTAAGCACGACAGGCTTCTGCGGGTTCAGGCGCAGATCCGCGGCGATCGAATCAGCCTCGGCGGTCAGGCGCAGCGGAAACAGCTCCACGCCCACGCTCGCTGCGGACCAGTTTCCGAGCCAGACAAGAAACGGTTGCGCGCGAGCGCCGGCAAGGCCGAGCGCCGCCCGGTCGAGCTGCTCGACGGCGATGTGGCGTGTGCCATCGGTGTCGGTCACGGCGAAGTGCGCCATGTAAATCTGGTCGGCCGCCCAGGCGGATGTACGCCCGGACACGTCGCCCGCCAGTGCGAAACGAAAGAAGGTCAGCTCGAAACCGAAGTGACGGCCAGAGTGATCACGCAAGTTGCCGGTGAAGTACCACCACTCGGACCGGTAGGCCGGATGCGGGCCGTGATCCGCCGGAAAGCGAATCGCGCCCGGCACCAGTGCCCGGGCAAAATCACCCGCGGGAGCTTCACCCAGCAGTTGGTCGACGCGAAGCCCGGCATTCGCGCTCGCATCCGGCTGCGGCCGGCCGAGGACCATCAGCGCTGCCAGCGCGAGGGCTGCCACAAACAGCGCCACCGCAAACGCCGGAGCTTTCACATTCATTCCTCGCGCAGATGCGCGGCCGGCGCACCCCGCGCCAGCACGACGGCGGGGCGCAACCCGGCGAGCACAGCGGCGCCGAGCGCCAGCGCCGCGCCCTGCCAGAGCGCCGCGGGGGCAAGCTCGAATGCCATGCTCCAGCCGAAGGCCCGCTCGTTGATGACATGAACGAGAATCCATGCCAGCACGACGCCCAGCGGAAGCGCCACGGCCGCGGCCGACAAACCGAGCAGTGCCGTCTGGGCGATGACGTGCCGGCGCACCTCGGACGGCGTGAAGCCGACGGCCCTCAGTACCGCAATCTCGCGCCGGCGCTCGAGTGCCAGCGCCTCCAGGGCGCTGTAGATGCCGAGCAGCGCAATGCACGCCGCGAGCAGCCGCAGTACGCCGGTCACAGTGAACGTGCGCTCGAAGATCTCGAGCGAAGCCGCACGGATTTGCCGATTGGATGACAGCCGCAGCCCCGGCGTATCCGATACCAGATGCGCAAGCCCGCTCCGCACAGCCTGCGTATCCGCGTCCCGCTCGACATAGATGCCGAGACCGGAAAGAGCCTCGTCGGCAAAATGTGCGCGGTATGCGTGGAGCGCCAGCGCAATGACGCCCTGATCGGTCGTGTAGTCGACAAATATACCGGCAACCGGCCACTCGCGAGCCCCGCGAACTCCGGGCAGCCGCAATTTATCGCCCACGGCTGTGCCATGACGGCGTGCGTAGGGCTCCGACACGAGCAAAGCTTCGCCCGCCAGAAACTGCGTCCATGCAGATGCGGCGTCTCCGGCCATCAGACGAGGCCGCCAATCGGATGCGCCCGGATCGATGCCCCAGACGCGCAGCTCGCCGCCGGCCGAGGGAATACGAGCTCGCTGTGTCCGGGTCAATCCGCGCACTCCGGGCACCTTCGCGACGCGGGCCGCGAGCGCATCACCGAGCGCCCCGCCGGTGTCCCCATCGGCGCTGATGTAAAAATCAGCGCGCAGTGTCGTCTCCAGCCATTCGACGACGCTGGCGCGAAAGCTCGAGATCATGACGCCGATGCCGATCACGGCGGCGACGGCCACGGCGAGCGCTGCAACAGCGACACCGGTGCGGCTCAATCCGGCGACGACGCTGCGCGCCGCGAAACGGCCCGGGATGCCGAGCCATCGGCCGAACAAGCGAATCACTCCGCCCATGAGCAGCACCGTCGCGGCAGGAGTCGCCAGGGCGGCAGCCACGATGACGCAGAACAAACCGAAAAACGCCGGAGCGAGCGAACGTCCCGGTATCTGGAAGGCCACCACGGCGATCAATGCCACGATGGCTGCAGTTAGCAAGACCACCGGCAAGCGCGCGCGTGTGCGTGTCTCCAGCGATATGCGGCTCCACACAGCGCGCGGCGCCGACGCGGCTGCTTCGCGGGCCGGTGCGAAGGCGGCGAGCAGCGAGACGACGATGCCCAGCGCCAGGCCTTTTCCGAGAGCGGCAGGGTCGAGCCATAATGCTGCGGGCCCGACGTCGAAATACAGATCCTCGATCGTGCGCGTCACGAGCGTGACCAGGCCGTTGCCGAGCAGGATACCGAGGGCGAGGCCGGCCAGCGTACCTGCAAGTCCGATGGCGCAGGCCTCGGCCAGCACCAGACGAAACAGCTCGCGCCGGCTGACGCCGATTGAGCGCAGCAGGCCGAACAAGCGACGTCGGCGAACGACGAGGAATGTCATGGTGCTGTAGATCAGGAATGCGCCTACCAGCAATGCGAGCAGGGACAGCGCGGTCAGGTTGGTGCGGAAAGCGCGTGTCATCTCAACGAGCGCGCGACTGCGGGCGGCGGCCGGCACGAGCTCTGCACCAGCGAGCCCGGACGCAACGAGCGCTTCGGCCTCGCGATCATCGAGGATGAGATCGATGCGGCTCAGAAAACCTTCGAGCCCCAGCAACTCTTGCGCCGTGGCGATGTCCGCGAGCACGACATCGTCCGCGAACGGCGCAGAATCGGGATCGAGCGTCACGATGCCGACGATTTCCACGCCGACGCTCTCGCCGCCCAGTCGCAGATGCAGCGCGTCGCCGACCTCCGCCGAAACGCGCTCGGCCAGTGGCCGCGGCAGAACGACGGTGCGTGGCTCGACCAGCAGCCGCGACAACGAGATCCTGTCGGTCGGGCGCGGCCCGACGAGATCCCGGAACGGCGGCTCGGCAAGCGGATCCAGGCCGAGCAGGGTCACCGCCGTGCCCGGCGCATCCGCGAGGCTTATACCCGCCTCCACGATAGGGGCAGCGCGACGTATGCCGAGCTCCGTTCTCACCCGCACGTATAACGATTCCGGAATTCGGCCACCGATGCCGACGAGTTGATGGGTCGCCCGGCCGGCAACCAGCTCCGCGGATCGCGTGAAGGCGCGTTCGGCGCTGGCATTCGCCAGATCGACGCCGACCACGACCGCTACACCGGCGGCGATGCCCGCGAGCGCCAACCCAAGCTGCCAGGGGTGGCGCAACAGAAAGCGCCGGCTGGATCGCGCAATCAGCGCGCTCATCGCATCACTTCGGTCAAGAATCCGTGATCGATGTGGAACAGCCGGTCGCAGCGCGACGCCTGCTCGTTGCTGTGCGTCGCGATAATGAGCGTGCTGTTCGAATCCCGGCACAGGCGTTCGAGCAACTCGAGCACCGATGCCGCGGTGTCGGCATCCAGATTGCCGGTCGGTTCGTCGGCCAGCAGCAGAGGCGGCTCGTGCAGAAGAGCGCGGACGACGGCGACGCGCTGCTGCTCGCCCCCGGAAAGCGTTTCGGGGAAGCTCGCCGCGCGGTGACCCAGGCCGATCGCATCGAGCCAGCTCGCCGCGCGATCGGACGCGGCGGCAGCGCCGAGCTTATTGAGCTCGAGCGGCAGACGCAGGTTCTCCGCGATCGTGAGTGTCGGAATCAGATTGAAGAACTGGAATATGAAGCCGATGCGTTCGCGGCGTAGTCGCGCCCGCCCCGTTTCGTCGAGCCGGTTGAGGCTCGAGCCCGCGATGAATATTTCGCCGGCGCTCGGCTCGTCGAGGGCGCCGATCAGATTGAGCAGCGTCGATTTACCCGATCCGCTGCGCCCGACAACGGCGACCATCTCGCCGCGATGGACGACCATGTCGATCCCCGCGAGCACGACCTGTCGCTGCCCGTGCTCCTCGTAATGCTTGACGACCTGGTGCAGCTCTGCGGCGGGTGGCGGGGAGGACATGCCTGGCAGATTGCTGAATAACCGCGGCCCCGGCAAGTATTTTGGCAGCCAGAACCACGCCCCGCAGCTTTACAGTCGGGACTGGCAGGCTGTCGGCACGTTCAGCCGCGCTCGAGATCTTCGAACTGGCGCTTCAGATCGTAACTGCGATCGGTAACGATTTTCTCCAGTACCTGGACGCGGTGCTCGAGGTCGTCTATGCGCCTGAGCTTCGCGTCGAGGTCCGGCATGGCCTTGTGCGCGACGGTCTTCTGCTTGTCGCGGTGCTTGATGAGGCTGGCGACCACGATGATGAATACCAGGATCAGGACGAATTCAAAAGGATTCACTGTCTACGCTCCTCGGTCTTCCAGGTCTCGGAACTCCTCATCGAGCTTGTAGCGCGGCGAGGTCACGTAGCGTTCCATGCGGCGCATGCGCGCTTCCATGTCGCGGAACTTGTAGCGCACGTTGGACAGCGTGTCCTGCGGGGAAAAGCGGACTGCTTGCGCGAAGCGCGCGTCCTGATCCGGGCGTTCGAGCTCGGCGGGCTTGCGCGGCAGGAGGAAACAGAGGCCGAAGTAAATCAGCAGCACGCCGGGCATGAAAAAGATCAGCGATACCGCGGTGACGACGCGGGTAATCGTGCGGTCGAAGCCGAAATACTCCGCGATCCCGGCGCAGACGCCGCAGATTATACCGTTCTTCGAATCGCGGTACAGGCGGCGCGGCATCAGCGGCTCGTCGTATTCATCGCGCATGCTCATCTCCCGCCTGCCTGCCGGCCCTCGCGCCGCCAGAAGTTGAGTTCGTCGGTCCCGCCTCGATACCGCAGCGGCCGGTCTTTGAGCAGTAACCCTGCCGTAATGTACACAACCAGCATGGGTACCAACCAGAAGAACAGCAACGCCACCGCCGCCACACGCACGGCGATGACCGGCCATTCGAAGTAATCGGCGATGCCGGCGCAGACGCCCATCAAGAGGCCGTTCTCCTGGTCCCGGTACAGACGCTTCAGCAGTTTGCTGATGCGGCGCCACGGTGCGGTGCTCATGTCTTTTTCCTCCAGTCGGGCACTTGATCGTCGAGAATGGTCTCGAGTGTATTGATGCGGCTCTCCATCCTCTGCGCGCTGTCCCATAGGTCCTCGAGCATTTTCTCGTCTTCGCTGGAAAACGAGCGGGTCGCCTTCCACTTCGTGACGTAATGCAGGATCACGATCAGCGGCAGGACGAGGCTGACGAAGACGATGCCTATCACTTCACCCATTTCTTTTTACCCGTCCGCGTTGACTTACTGAGCTGCGGAAGTTTTCTTGGCGATCCTCGCCTTCAGCGCCGACAGCTCCTTTTCGACGGATTCCTCGGACTCCAGGCTCACGAACTGCTGGCGCAGATCTTTCTTGAGCCCCATGTCGTAAGCTTCGACGCGACCTTCCACGTCTTCCATCTTGCGCTCGAACTGCTCGAAGCGGACCAGCGCATCCTCGATCTTGTAATCGTGGATCTTCTTGCGCACTTCCAGGCGGTGATTAGCCGTGCGGTGACGCGCGAGCAGCGCTTTCTGCCGCGACTTCGCGTCGGCCAGTTTCTCCTCGAGACGGGCGATATCGTCGTTGAGCTTGCTCAGGCCGTCGTCGATGGCCGTGTACTGGCTGCGCAACGATTCAGCGTGTGCGGCGACCCGCCCTTTTTCGATCAGCGCCGACTTGGCCAGGTCATCGCGGCCCTTGCCGATCGCGAGCTCGGCCTTGCGCTGCCAGTCCGTCTCCTCGCGCTCGACTGTGCCGAGCCGGCGGTTGAGCTCCTTTTTATCGGCAATCGCCCGAGCGGCGGTCGAGCGGACCTCGACCAGCGTGTCCTCCATCTCCTGGATCATGAGCCGGACGAGCTTCTCCGGATCCTCGGCCTTGTCGAGGATGGCGTTGATGTTCGAGTTCACGATGTCGCTGAATCTGGAAAAAATGCCCATGCTCCTGCACCTCGATTTGTGAATCCTGGCACTGGACTTAGCAGCTTTTATGCCAAACGCTGTACTAGCTCGTATCTTATTGATAAAGGAAAGATTATTGCTAAAGCCCACTCCATTTAAAGCCTCCAACTAACGGCGACAAATACCTACTTCTAGCTAACTCCACTAAGTAGTGGTTAAATTGTCCGCATGGCGGCTTTACGCGCGGAATCTACTCCGATCATCGGTCAGGCGCAGGCGTTTCTCGAAGCCCTCGAGCACGTGTCGCGCGCCGCGCCGCTCGCGAAACCGGTGCTCGTCATCGGTGAACGCGGCACCGGCAAGGAGTTGTTTTCGGCGCGCCTGCACTACCTGTCGACGCGTTGGGAACAACCGCTCGTCAAGCTCAATTGTGCCGCGCTCACGGAAAGCATTCTGGAGTCGGAGCTCTTCGGTCACGATGCGGGGGCATTTACCGGCGCAACGCGCGAGCACATCGGGCGTTTCGAGCGCGCCGACGGCGGCACCTTGATCCTCGATGAGCTGGCGACTGTCCCGCTGCGCATGCAGGAAAAGATTTTGCGCGTCATCGAGTACGGCGAGTTCGAGCGCGTCGGCGGAAGCAAGACCATACGCGTCGACGTGCGCATTGTCGGCTCGACCAACGCCGACCTGCCGGCGCTCGCGCACGAAGGCGCTTTTCGCGAAGACCTGCTCGACCGGCTGGCATTCGATGTCATCGTCGTGCCACCACTCCGGGCGCGACAGGACGACATCCTCGAGCTCGCGCAGCATTTCGCCGTCACCATGACGAGCGAGCTGCAACGTTCGTATTTCCCGGGATTTACGCTGCGCGCAGCGTCAACGCTTCTGAGTTATCGCTGGCCGGGTAACGTGCGGGAACTCAAGAATGCCGTCGAGCGGTCCGTGTACCGCCTGGCGAAGCCCGACGTGCGCATCGACCGGATCCATTTCGACCCGTTCGATTCGCCGTTCATGCCGAAACGCAAGCCTGCGGCGAAACCAGCAGTTGCACCCGAGGCGCAAGTTCAAGTGGAGCAGCCGGCGTCTCACACGTCCGCGCCACCGGAAACGCCCGATCCGCTTTTGCCCTGCGATCTGAAACAGGAGCTTGCGGATCTGGAGATCGAGTACATCCGGCACGCCATGGAAGAGAGCCGGTACAACCAGCGCCGCGCTGCCGACGCGCTCGGTCTGACGTATCATCAGTTGCGGGCCTGCCTGCGCAAACACAATCTGCTCGGCGAGGTGGGTCGGGCACGCAACGAGACGGCCGTCTAGTCGGGTCGAGAAATCAGCACCGGCAACCAAGCGTTACCTGTCCTCGGACTTTTTTGTTACCTGTCTCCTCGATCGCTCAGCACCATCCCTATGGCCCCGTCAGGTGCAACGCGGAGTTGGACAGCGTTCGTGACGACAAAGCACTGTCGATCGTGTGTGGCGTCACCTTGTATCCTCGGCGAATCAAGAAGCGCTCGATCTCCGATTTCTTCGCTTCAGAGTCGCCAGTATGCGTATAAGGATATCGGAAGTGGAGCTGGTAAAGCTCGCGGGGCTGCATCAGCCGTCTGGTCACAACCTCGCCTTTAACGATCTCCTTTTTGAATTCCGTGACGGAAACGTTATTGAGATCTGCGTGCGAGAACGTGTGATTCCCCAGGATTACACCTGCATCGCTCCACTGATGCAGCAGCGCGCTTCGTTCATCAGCTTCACGTCTGCTATGGTTATGTGGAAGCTAACGACAATTCGACACCCTAAACAGGCGCCTTTTGTTGGGTATTTCGCGTGTATATCCCGGACTCATGTTTCTTTTTTACGCAGTATTCCCGGTGTGCGTCAATTTTTCGACACCCGAAATCCATGCTTTTCGACATAATGCGTAAGGCTGCTCACCGTCGCACCAATCAAGAGATGTCGATAAACCTTAATTCCTGTATGCCGGCGGCAGCGGGTTGTCGCTGTCGAGATAGCGATCCCGCAGCAAAGTCGAGCGACTCACCATCGGCATCGGCTCGCCGCGAATGAAGACCTGCTCGGCGAAGGTCGTGATCTCCAGCGGGTCTCCGTCCCAGATGACCACATCGGCATCCATGCCGGGCTCGAGCGTGCCGAAGCTTTCCTCGACGCCATAGATGCGCGCGGGATTGATTGTCATCGCGGCCAGTGCCGCTTCATAGGGCAGGCCGTAGGCGACGGCATTGCCGGCGGCCTGCTTCAGATTGCGCGCGTTGTGCGAGTCGCTGGAAGCGAAGGCCACGGTGACGCCTGCGCGATGCAGCCGCGCCGCGTTTTCGAGCGTCGCGGCGAGGGTCTCGAAGCGCGCGGGA
>JACDCP010000138.1 GCA_013817465.1 Gammaproteobacteria bacterium
CTGCGATTCTCTGCTTCCGGGAAGGAGCGTGTCCGGAAAAACCGCCGCCTGATCTGGATGTTCAGCCTGACGGCGATGCCCCGAGTAATAGCCGTGCAGGCGCACGCCGCCGCCGCAATCGATGACCTGTGATTCCGAAGCCCGCAGGAGCTCGCGCGCCCGGCGCATGACGAACGGGCGGCGCAGACGCAGACTCGCGAGCACCGATTGCACATGCGGATTGCGCAGGAATCTGGCAGGTGTGAAGTCAGTCAACATAGGGGGAACTGGTCGTGGGTCTGAACCAGCCTGACCCGCACCGGGATCCAGCGGGCGCAGTGCCTTGGCGACCTGCGCATTGTCCGGAGACCCATGCAGGCAGCGCGGCCTGGTTGCGGCCAGCGAGTTACCTGCTTTCCGACAACTCGATCCTCACACGATTGTTGAGGCTCGCGATCTGGTTCCACTCGCCTGCGGTCACGCCGCTCGCCGGCGACGGATAGTCGACGAGTGGCGCCTCGACGCCGAAGGGGACGACCTCGATTTCGATGTCGCCGCCCGTGAGCTCGTCAGTGCCCGAGAGAAAGTTCGCAAACGCGACGGAGCTTCGCTCCCCGGTCTCCCAGGCGGGATTGCCCTGCACATCGCAGCCGGTGGCTGGCAGATCGGCGGGCGGCAAAGTGTAGCCCTCCGCAGGACTGCCGACCAGGCAAAAGCGGCCGGCATGCGTTTCCAGCCGCACCACGCCGGAGAAGCCGACCGTGAGCAGCCGGTCGATGAGGCCGCGCAGCAGTTCGAGCCGCTCGTCGTTCAGCGCGATTTCGTCCGGGCCGAACCCGCCGGCCTGATTGACACTCCATTCGATAGCCTCGAGCACGCCGGCATCCGAGCTTCCCGTCTGGTCGCGCTGCTCGCGCAGGGTGCCGTGCAGCTCGATCGACTCCTCGGTGGCGGCGATCTGCTGCTCCTCCAGCGCCGCGACCAGCTCGGCATTTTCTTCCCTGAGATTCATCCAGCGTTGCTCCGATTCGAAATACAGCCCGAAAAACAACAGTGCCAGAAACACCAGCGCGCCGATTGCCAGCAGCATCGCGAGCGGCCGGACGGATCGCGCGTCGGGTAGTGGCGGTTCTTCCGCCGGCGACACGCGGCCCTGCGCATCTTCGTCCTTGATTTCCTCGGCGACCCGCCGTGCCACTGCCTCGTAGCCATCCAGCAGCTCCCGCTTGAAAGTCTCCGTCTGCTGCTGGAACAGGCGCTCGAGGAAGGCCCGCAGATTGGCGTCCACTTCCTGCACCTCCTGCGCATCGGGTGCCGCGCCGGCGGAGGCAGCCGCCGCTTCGGCACGGCCTGCTGCCGGCACCAGGTGCAGCGATTCGAGCACCTTGGAAACTTCGACGGGCTGGATCTGCTTGGGCAGCACACCGACCGCGCCGAGCGCGCGCGCCTGACCGACATAGAGCTCGCCGCGTTGCGAGGTATACATCATGATCGGGATGGTCGCCGTCCGCGGATTGTCTTTGATGACGCGCACGGCCTGGAAGCCGTCCATGCCGGGCATCAGATGATCCATGAAAATGACATCCGGACGGTGCGCCCTCAGATAGACCAGCGCTTCCTCGGCAGACTCGGCGGCGTCGACTTCGAGATCGTGCGCCTTGAGCATGCGGCTGAGAAAAAATCGCGCGGATTTCGAATCATCGACGATGAGAGCGCGCTTGGCGGGCATGTCCCCTCTCCGTTAGCAGATGCTGAAAAAGCCATCCATGGCTTTTTCAACGCTGCGATCCGAAAAGTGCGATTTTCGGATCGCCAGCATTCCTGCATCGCCTGGCAGGCTGCCGAAAAACACAATCTTTCCACAGCCTGCCAGAGCCTGCCGAGAACCCGCTCGGCAACCGGTCGGCTGTCGCTGTAGCCACGGCGACGCGGCCATTTTACACAGAGCCGGGTCGCCGGCCACGATATTCTGCGAAGCTGTTCAGCCCGGATATAGGGGACGCCGCGACCATGCAGGGTTCTGCATCTGCCAATTCGACGGCGAAGCCGCGCGCGTGGGCCGCCCGGCTGTCGCTTCTGGCCGTTTTCGGCCTCGGCGTCGCGGACACGTTCGCGGTCGAGACGTTACGGCTGGAGATCGGGGATCTTCAGGCGGCGTTCGGCTCTGCCGAAGGCGTCGTGCTGCTGCTCGAGCCAACTCGCGATGGCCCCCCGGCGGTTTCGTTGGCAGTCGAGGCGGTTGCGCTGCCGGAACCGATCGGGCGCCTCACCGATATTCGCATCGACTGCGCTGCGCTCGTCACCGGCGACGAACGCCTTGCCTGCAGTAATGCGCACGTTGTGCTGAAAGGGCTGCTGGGCCGACAGGATGTGCGGGCTGACGTCACTTACGACACCGGCAACGGTCGACTGGAGATCCATCTGGTGGGCGTGGCATTCGCTCAAGCGCGTCTCGACATCGACCTGCAGGGAACGCCGGACGATTGGGCCGTGGCAGTCCGCGGGCGCGGCCTCAATGCGGCGACGATCGGGGCTCTCATTGGCGAACTGGGCCTGCTCGACGAACTGCCCGAGATCGGCGGCCGTCTGAATGTCGAGCTGCAAGCGCGCGGCGACGGCGGCGGGCTCGAGCAGGTCGATGCACAAATCGACGCCCAAAGCTTGAGCGGCAGCGATGCCAGCGGCCGGCTGGCCGTCGAAAGCCTGGCGCTGGCGCTCGATCTCGGGCTGAGCGCTCGCGATGGCGGATGGGGATTCGACGTGCAGGCCCGTTCCGACAGCGGGCAACTCTATCTCGAGCCGTGGTTCGTCGAGCCCGGCGCAGCACAGCTCGAGCTCACTGCGCGCGGCGTATATACCGGATCGGTCCTCGAGCTGGACGCCTGGTCGCTGTGCCAGGAAGCCGTGCTCACTGCGTCCGGCTCGGCCCGCGTCGCCCTCGAGCCGGAGATAGCGGTCGAGAGCGCAAACTTAAACATCGCCGGGGCGCAGTTCCCGGATGCATACCGGATTTATCTGCAGCCTTATCTCTACGGGGGCGCGCTGGATGCGCTTGAGACTTCGGGCCGGCTCGAAGGCGAAATTGCGCTCGCGCAAAATGGATTGCAGCGCATCGCGCTCACGGCGCACGACATGCACATCGACGATACGAACGAGCGTTTTGCGATCTATGGCCTGAACGGCGCGATCCATTGGAGCGATCAGCAACAGGCGGAGCTCACACGCCTGTCCTGGCATGGCGGCTTCGTGTACGGCATCGGCTTCGGCCCGACGAAGCTGGCGGCCGAGATCGGCGGGCAGCGTTTCCGCCTGCTCGAACCGCTCGTGCTGCCGGTGCTCGACGGCCGGCTGCTCGTTCGCGAGCTCGCTGTGAGAAATTTCGGCACGCCCGGGATCGAGGTCGGCTTCGATGCCGAGCTCGAGCCCCTGGACATGCGCGCGCTGACCGCGGCGCTCGGCTGGCCATCGTTTTCGGGGCAGCTTTCCGGCCGCATACCGGATCTGAGCTACGCCGATGGTGTCGTCATGCTGGGCGGCGATTTGACGGCTGAGGTATTCAACGGCGAGATCACGGTCGAGAACCTGCAACTGCGCGACCCATTCGGCGGACTGCCGCAACTCGCGGCGGATGCCAGGCTGCGCGGGCTCGACCTGGAGTCGGTCACCGATACGTTCGAAATCGGCCGTATCGAAGGCGGCCTCGACGGTGATGTGGAGCGCCTGCGCCTGTTCCGCTGGATGCCGGTCGCATTCGACGCGCGCGTTTACACACCGCCGGAAGACGAGTTGCGGCACCGGATCAGCCAGCGCGCCGTGGAAAGTATTTCCAGCCTGGGCGGCGGTGGCGGCGCGGCGGCTGCGCTGTCGAGCGGCTTCCTGCAGTTCTTCGAGAGCTTTGCCTACGCGCGCCTCGGCCTCGGCTGCCGGCTCGAGAACGAGGTCTGTCACATGCAGGGTATTGCGCCGGCGCCGGAGGGCGGCTACTACATCGTTGAAGGCAAATGGCTGCCCCGCATAGACGTCATCGGCCACGCCGAACACGTCGATTGGCCAGTGCTGCTCGAGCAGCTCAGGAGCCTGGCAAATGCGGACGACGTGGTGGTCCGCTAACAGGATGTGAAAAAGCCATCCATGGCTTTTTCAACGCTGCGATCCGAAAAGTGTGATTTTCGGATCGCGAGCATTTGCAAGAACTGGCAGTTCTCGAAAATGACGATGCATCCATGCATCGCTTAGCAGGGCAGCTCCGATCAAAGTCAGGGTCATTGTTCCGGCGACGTCACCTTGGCGAAAGCCGAGGCGGGATCCAGTCTTTTCAATAACCTGGGACACCCGCTCCGCCGGTGCGACGAATTATTCGGGATTCCCGGGGACCCGCCCGGCGGCTGATACAATGCGCGGCACTATTCTGCGGAGACGAAGTATGAGACGCAGCTTGCCGCTCAAGTTGACGCTCGCCGGGTTGTTCCTCGCAGCCTGCGTGACGATCAATGTGTACTTCCCCGAAGCCGCGGCCGAGCGCGCGGCCGATCGCGTCATTGACAACGTCTGGGGCGAGCAGGAACCGCCAGAGTCGCCGGCCGTCGAGCCCCCCACCACGGGGATTGCGCCGCCGCGCGACACGAGTCTTTTCGCCCGAGCCCTGTCGGGCATGCTCGCAATGGCAGTGCCGGCCGCTCATGCGCAGGCCGACCTCGATATCTCCACGCCGGCGATCGATGCCCTGGTCGCCTCGATGGCGCAGCGCTTCGGGGCGCTGGAGCCCTATTTCGCCTCGGGGGCCGTTGGACTGGCTGCGGACGCCACCATCGACATTCGCGATCGCAATCTGGTCCCATTGCCAGAGCGCAACCGGGTCCGGCAACTGGTTGCCGAGGAAAATGCCGATCGCAACAACCTGTACCGGGAGATCGCCCAGGCCAATGGTCACCCGGAATGGGAGGGCGATGTGCGGGACACGTTTGCGGAACGCTGGATTGCCAGAGCCCGCAGCGGATGGTTCTATCGGAACGAAAGCGGGGAGTGGGTGCAGAAGTAGCCATCTTTCAGCCGCATCTCTGCTGCAACACGATCGGGCGGCAGCGGTCCAATCAGGACGGGCGTCGACGTCGCCAGACTGTAGAAAAAATCCGTTTTACGGCAGTCATTTCAGAACTGCAAGCTCTTGAAAATGCTCGCAATCCGAGAATCGCACTTTGTGGATCGTAGCGTTGAAGAAGCCATAGATGGCTTTTTCAACACATCTTGATGAGGTGCAAATTCCGGCTTTTTATCCGGAAATGGTTGTTTTATGTTAAAAAGGCTGGCGAGTCAGCCCGGAACTATGGTCTGCTGCCCCGGATTGTCGCGCTCCCCTGGCGGTGAAGCAGCAGGGAGAACCACGCGAGGCGGCAGGCGGCCTGACGTGCCCGGCAAAGTCAAAAAAACAAGCGCCGGGCCCGATCGAAGAATAAGAAGGCGCACGTGCGCCCGCGCGCAGACGGGGCCGGTACATAGCATGAGAAAACATCCAGGACGCGGAGCGGCCGCGTGAAACTGCAGCGTCTGCAGACAAAGCAACTGCTGCTCGCAGTCGGTCTCACAGCGGGCACGGCTTTGATCCTGTCCGCCATTCTTGTTGCCGACTTTCGCGCTTCCTCCGAAGAGATCAGGCAGCTCGCGGTCAGCAGCAACGAATCGGCTCTCCGCGACGGCCTGCTTGCGCGTGCGCAGCTCATAGCCCTCGACACCGCCGACCGGCTGGCGGCGCCGTTGGCGGCCGAAGACGCCGCGTCGATTTTTGCCATCGCTGACATCGCTCTGGCGCGCGATGACGTGAGCCGGCTGGTCATCACCGATGCGGCGGGAGCGCTCGTGCTCGATTCCGCGGCGGAGGGCGTGGAGACCCTGCCTGTCGACCCCGTTCCCGAAGATCCGCTGTGGACCGATGACACGCTGCGCGTAAGCGCCCCGGTGCGCGCCGCGGGCAGCGAGCTGGGTCGCGTGAACGTGACCCTTTCGCTAATTTCGTTGCATAACGCGCTGGGCGGTGTCGGTCGCGAGGTCAGCGCGATCGACCGCCGGCAATTAAAGCGCAGCCTGGTGCTGTTCGCGATCACCACCGGCCTCCTGACGATCATCGGCATGTTGTTCGCGCGCCACGGCGCACAGCGCATCATCGTGCCCTTGCGCGAGCTCACGCGCCGAGCCGCCCTGCTCAGCCAGGCGCCGGCGGAGGAACGCCTGCGCATGCGGCGCAAGGACGAGCTGAGCGAGCTGGCGCAGGCCCTGGACGGCATCATCCGCGAGCTCAAGAAAACGAGCAGCTCGCGCGACTACCTCGACAAGCTGCTGGCCAGCATGAATGACGCCGTTATCGTCATTTCGCCCGACGGCATCATCAAGCGCGTGAACCAGAGCACGATGTCGATGCTGGGCTACAGCGAGGCGGAGCTGCTCGGCCAGCCGCTGCAATCCCTGCTGCCCCAGGACGGGCAACTCGATCTATCCGCCAGCCAGATGTCCGTCGACGTGCTCGAATCGACTTTCGTCACGCGCAACGGCCGCCAGATTCCGGTCTCGCTCTCGAGCTCGCCAATCAGCACCGATGACCCGCAGTTCGAGGGCAAGATCCTCGTCGCGCGTGATATCACCGAGCGCAAGAAGGCCGAGAAGCGCATCCGGTTCCTCGCCCATTACGATCCGCTCACCAAGGTGCCGAACCGCATGCAGTTCCAGCACCTGTTGCAGCAGGCCATTGCCCGCGCGCGGCGCCAGCGCCATGCGATCGCGCTGCTTTATATCGATCTCGACCGCTTCAAGGATATCAACGATACCTTCGGTCACATGGCAGGTGATACGAGCCTGGAAACCGCCACTGCGCGGCTCGTGGCGGCCGTGCCGAAGGGTGCAGTGGTCGGCCGGCTGGCGGGCGACGAGTTTGCGGTGATCCTCGACCGGCTGAGCGCCGAGCGAAACGTCACCAACGAAGTCGCGCAGGCCGCGCGAGCCCTGCTGCGATCCCTCGGTCATCCGTTCCGCGTGCAGGACAACGAAGTTTTCCTGACGGCAAGCATCGGCATCGCCACGTATCCGGCGGACGCCGACAACGTCATCGACCTGATCCGCAACGCTGACGCGGCCATGTACCACGCCAAGCAGATCGGCGGCAACAACTTCGAATGCTACACGCCGGAGATGAACGCGCAGGCGGTCGACCGGCTCATGATGAAGAGCAAGCTGCGTCGCGCGTTCGAACGCAACGAGCTGATGCTTCAGTATCAGCCGAAGTATGACCTGAGCAACGGCGTGGTCGTCGGCGCCGAGGCGCTGCTGCGCTGGGAGCTGCCTGGCCATGGCACCATCGGACCGTCTGAATTCATTCCGCTCGCCGAGGAGACCAACATGATCCTCGACATCGGTGAATGGGTTCTCGACCGGGTATGCGCCGACTACAAGATCTGGCAGAGCTCGATTCCCTCACCCGGGCGCGTAGCTGTCAATTTTTCGCTCAAGCAGTTACGGCAGACGAACATCCAGAAGCGGATTGCGGCCATCCTGGCCCGCCACGGCGTGGCGCCGCAGAGGCTCGAGCTGGAGATTACGGAGACGACGCTCATGCAGGATGCCGAGCGAACGGTCGGTATCCTGCGCGAGCTGTTCGCCATGGGCCTGCATCTGTCGATCGACGACTTCGGCACCGGTTACTCGTCGCTCAGCTCGCTGCAGCAGTTTCCGATCGGCACGCTCAAGATCGACCGGTCCTTCGTGCGGGACGCCGCCACGGACGCCGACGATGCAACCATCGTGTCGATGATCATCGACATGGGACGCAGCCTCAACATGGAAGTCGTTGCCGAGGGCGTGGAGAACGAAGAGCAGTTGGCCTTTCTGCGCCAGCGGAAATGCAACTATGCGCAGGGCCACCTGTTCGGCGACCCGATGAGCGCCGACGACTATCTCGACCTGTTGCTGCAGCAGCAGCAGGGGACGGACCGCTACCTCGCGCTGTTCGCTTAGGGGACATTCCTGAAAAATGGGGACATTCCTGATTTCCGTAAGCGATCAGGGCTGGAAATCAGGAATGTCCCCATTTTTCTGGCCGTAGCCGGTCAGTTCGACATAGCCTTCGCCCGATACCGGTTTTCCGCCGTCGATGCGCCCCGTCAGGCGCACCGCGCCCTCCCAATAGCGCACGCTGAGATCGACCTCCTGGGCTTCCAGGTACGGCTGCACATCGAGCACGATGTCCTCGTGCGGCAATTCGATCCGCCAGCCCATCGGATAGGTCACTCCGCTGGCCGGACTGGTCCACGAGTCCAGGCTCTCGATGATCACGTCAGCAGTGCCGAGCGCGCGGCGGGATCCGTCTGCGGCGACCAGCGAGCCGGCGCTGAACGGATCGCTGCTGCCATTTTTGCGCCGCAGGCGGTAG
>JACDCP010000139.1 GCA_013817465.1 Gammaproteobacteria bacterium
GCCTTCTTCTCCGGACGCAAGCCACTCCTGAAATTGCTCGAAACTGCCGACTTCGAACGCATCCTCGAAATCGTTCGGAATGTGTTCAAGACGGACAAAAGAATGCGGCTTTGCCTTCACCGCGAAGCTTGTGAGCCGTGTTGCGGATTTCCTCGGTCTTGCCTGACCCTGCTTCGGATAGAAGCACCACGCGATACTCCCGGATCAGGTCGGACCAGCTCAGGTGGCTTCCGACATGAAGGCACGGCTGAGGTCCGCGTCATCGCTTTCGCGGGCGTACTGCGAAAGCTCGTGGAACGTTCTGTTTAGTTCGACAAAATTGTATCGATTGTCAAGTTCAGGCATCTTGATGGCAAATCTTTATGGTCGCTTGGAGGAACAGGCTGAGAGACCGTGTAATGTCCAGCCGCGTGGCCGATTTTGCGTTGCGCATCCAGACAGTGTTGAATAGTTGGCCTATTGTCAAAGTAATTCATCGCCGCGCGCTATGTGAAACGGCGCGTGCCTTGTCCAGATGCGGCCCGATGGCTGTCCGCATCCACCGGGGCATGCTCGAGCCGTGGGTCGATCACAAACGAAAGGAGGGAAAGAGCTCACGGCGTATTCGCCCCGGCGAGCGCTCTGCGCGCTGAGGTCGTTCCAAAAGTGCGGGGCGGCAGCGGCCCCGATCGATCGCAGAAGACCGTTACCGCCAGACATCGCGCGATGACTTGGGCGCAACGCCTCAAGCGAGTTTTTCGGATCGACATCGAGAGCTGTCGGCGCTGCGGCGGAAGACTCCGCGTGATCGCGAGCATCGAGGAGCCTCCCGTCATCGAGCGCATCTCTCCCACCTCGGACATGACAGCGCGTCGCTCGATCGCGCTCACCCGAGTCGGGCGCCACCCACGCACGAGCGGCCGATCTAACCGCGTCGTAAGACCCGCCGGAATCCCCGACCCGCGATGGATAGCTCTGGCCCGGGCCCGCCCAGTGCCCATCCCGGTCGAACGTTTCCGGACCGAAGGGGGAGATTCGCAACGTCACATCGAATCCCAGCGCGCGCCGTCACCAGCCCTTCGCGCTCACGTCCCTTCGCAAACACCTCCATCGCTCCCATCCTCTGCCATTGACTCGACCCAGCAGGGCGTTTGAATCGCCTATACTTACTATCGAATACGGCCTGCAAGACGGTGTCCGGCCCGCGCCTGTAGAATCGTGCCTCCGGTGCAGATGAACGGCTCGCAGATGGCGCAGCACGGCCTAAACATCCTGATAATCGAAGACAACCACGTTCTCTGCAGCAATATGGCGGCGCTGTTCGAGGCGCATGGTCATCGCGCCGATTTCGCGGCCGACGGGCGCAGCGGTTTGCAGCTTGCGCTGGAATTGCGGCCCGACGTCGTGGTTCTCGACCTGTCGCTGCCAGGCATGGACGGGGTACGAGTTTGTGAGGAGTTACGAGCGCGAGCCGACCGCCACGTCCCTGTGTTGATGCTGACCGCTCGCGATGCGCTCGACGACAAGCTGCAGGGCTTCGCCGCGGGCGCGGACGACTATCTCACCAAGCCGTTCGCCGAAGCCGAACTGCTCGCCCGTTGCCAAGCGCTTTCCTTGCGGCACCGCGTTGGCGCTGATCATGTGCTTTGCGTCGGCTCGCTACACATCGACCGACGCAGCGGAGAAGTGACCCGAGAAGGCCAGCCCCTGACTCTGCACCGGACGAGCTACCGCATCCTGCTCGCGCTCGCGGAAGCCTGGCCGCGAACGCTCACGCGCTCCGAGCTCATCGAGAGACTGTGGGGCGACGATCCGCCAGAATCCGATCCGCTGAGATCCCACCTCTATCTCCTGCGCCAAGCGCTCGACAAGCCCTTCGCCACGCCCATGATCGAGACCGTGCACGGCGTCGGCTTTCGACTGGTGGATCGCCGATGAGCACGCAATGGCCCATGCGCCGTCGATTGATGCTGGGCTTTGCAATCTTCGCGCTGGTCGTGGCTACGTTGTTCAGTGGCTATGCGATGGTGTTCACCTATGCGGTGGAAGACCAGTTCTTCGTGGACGCCTTGCGATACGAGGCGACAGTGCAGCGCGCACATCACGCCCGCACGGGGCACTGGATGCAGCCACGCCTCGAGTACATGAGCGTGCACGAGGACCCTTCGTCTTTTCCACCGGACCTGCGTGAGCAGTACCGGCGCACGCCGATGCGCAGCGAGAACGCGGGCGATGCAGGTCGGCACTATCATCTCCTGCGACTGTCGCCCGCTGGGGAAGGCAGCCACGGCGCGTTTCTCGTGGCCGAAGTGAGCCAACAGCTCGTCGTGCGGCGCTACCGCAACGATCTGCTGCAGTTACTGGCCTGGTCGGCCGTGGGCGTGGTGGGTCTCGCGTTGCTGGTGGGCTATTGGCTGGCGCGCCGAACGGCCGCTCCGCTCGTCGACTTGGCGCAGCGAGTCGAAACCATGCAGCCGAACGACCCGCCACCTTCGTTCGTCGGCCAGTTCTCGCCACATGAGATCGGCGTGCTTGCAAAGGGACTGGACTCCCTCGCCGCACGCGTGCACGCGTTCGTCGCCCGGGAGCGGGAGTTCACACGGGATGCGAGCCACGAGCTGCGCACGCCGCTGGCAGTAATGCACAGCGCTTGCGAGCGCTTGGCGCAGGACGGATCGCTGTCAGTCGAGGCGCGTCGCCAAGTGGAATGTCTCAGGCAATCAGCGTGGCAGCTGCAGCAGACCGTGACGACTCTGCTGTCGCTCGCGCGTGAGGAGAATGCAGGGCTGCAGGCCGAGACCGTTGCCGTGCTGCCGCTGCTGGAGCACGTGGTCGTCGAGTACGCGCCTCTGCTTGAAGGCAAGCCGGTGGAAGTGAGAGTGGATGTGCCTCGAGAGGCTCGCATGACTTTGCCTCCGCCCGTGCTACGCATCGTGCTGGGAAATCTGGTCGGAAATGCATTCGCGCACACGAGCGCGGGTCAGGTTTGTATCGACGTGGACGGCGGCCGCCTGCGGATCGCCAATACGGAAGCCATGGACTCGGAGGTTCGAGATGCGCTCGACCGGCCCTTCACCAAGAGGCAGGCCAGTACCGGCTATGGCTTGGGCTTCGCCATCGTGCGCCGTCTGTGCGAGCGCTACGGAATCGATCTGCGGCTCGAGACGGACCCTTTGGGCACGACCATGAGCCTTGCGCTCGATTCCACCGGCGTGGCCATTTGACGTTTGTTTCACACCGGCATGCTTACCATGCCCGCAGATAATTGATGGCGGGTGTGAGTCATGCGTATGAGCAAATGGAAGATGCTGGGCGTCGCGGCGGGTGCGGTTGTGGGCGTGTTCGCCCTTCTCGGCCTCAGCGGATATTCGTACGTCCGAGGATTCGACCTCAGTGCCCAACCTGTGGCCGACCCGGCCAGCCGCCCGTCCGGTCTCGACTTCGTCCGAGAGGGTGTGCGCGACTCCCGCGGCCGCATCCTCGCGGTCGTCACGAGCACGCCAAAGATCGGCGATTCCGACAAGCCGGCTGGATTCGAGCTGACGGAGCTGGCGCGCGCGTACTACGTCTTCGTGGCCAACGGCTATGAGGTCGCAATCGCGAGCCCGCGCGGCGGCAAGCCGCCCATGATGACCGATGACGGGCTGGTAGCCGCCGACTACGCCTTTCTCAACGATCCACAATCCAGACGAAAGATTGAGAACTCCTTGCCCCTGGAGCAGGTCGAGCCAGCCGACTACGAGGCCGTGTACTTCGTCGGCGGCAAGGGGGCGATGTTCGACTTCGCCGACGACCCCGACGTTCAGCGCATCGTGCGGTCGGTGTACCAAGCCGGAGGCGTCGTCGGTGCCGTGTGCCATGGGCCCGCGGCATTGTTGAACGTCCGCCTCACCGACGGCCGACGCCTGATCGAGGGCCGACGCGTCACTGGTTTCACCAACGCAGAGGAGCTGTTTCTGATCAAGGATGCACCGCAGCTCTTCCCATACCTGCTTCAGGCTCAACTGATCGAGCACGGTGCGCAGTTCGTCGAAGGCCCGATGTATCTCGACAACACGATCGTGGACGGCCGCCTCGTCACCGGGCAGAACCCGTGGTCCACCTGGACTGTCGCCGAGGCAATGATTACCGCGCTCGGCCACGAGCCCGTGCCGCGCAACCGCACTGCCGAGGAAATCGGCGTGGAACTGCTCGGCGTCTACTATCGCCAGGGCGCGTCCGCCGCCAAGCGCTCCAGAGAACAGCGGCCCCAGGTCGATCGACGCTTGGTGCTGATGCACGCGGTAGTAGCCAGCATGCAGGGCCGCTGGCGGGATGCTTACCACCTGCAGCGCTTGGCGAGACCGTGATTGTGGGCGATTGTAACTTCTTCGGCTCTGTAGCTGTCTTCCCAGGTCTGGCGATTGACGTCGTGCAGGGGAGGGGTAGCTGAGCTAGACGAGCTCGATCCTCACCTCGCGCCCGAGCGCACGGGCGGCCGACATCGAGAACTGTTATCTCGCCTTCGACCCAGGCGCGGACCGCCCTCATGCGTTACGTTTGTGATGCTCTTGATGCTAAGGAATGGCTCTCGCCAATCCCGAACTTACCTACGAAAGAGCTCTTGAAGCTGACCAGGTCTGTAAGCATTCAAGATCGCCTATGCCTTGCCTTGATGGTGAACCTTCGCCGAGCACGAGTGGTTGAACGAAGCATGGCCTGACGTGGCTGGAATGGGCACCGCGAGGTCACGACCAGGTCTGGCGGGACAGCTTTCTCAGCGATGATCTGGGTTACTTCGACGAGGATGAGGACCGGGTCGAGCCCAGTCCCAGCTCCGGCATCTTTCGGCCGGATCGCTTCGTCAGATCAATGCCGATGATCATGATGTCGTCAACCCCCGGGAACCTTGGAGAGACTTTCTCCCAATGCGCCTGCAGCGCGGCCAACAATCCCGAGAACTCAACGCGGTTCACGGACCCCGGAACGTCCCAGCCCTTCTTTTCACTGCCATATATAAGGATAAACAGGCCGCGGTTCGACCGATTGTCGCGAAGGTAGTCGCCGCAAAGCTGGTTCTCCAGGCGCTCGAACAGCGCGGGACCGGTCCACCTATCCGCCAGCTTCAATTCGACCGGAACAGGTCCGTCAAAACCGCCACCAAGAAATCTCAGGTCAGGCCTCTTGGCGTCGGCCAGCTCCTCTTCCTGCGGGATCGAATACCGGCCGGATGCCTTCTCGCGAAGCTCGTGGCCGATATAGTTGCGCATTTCGGTTTCGAGCGTCACTTTCTGGAGAATCTGCGCAATGCTGCTGTCGCCGTTTTCTAGATCGTCCTTGAGGTCGAGCAGGCGCATGGTTGCGAGTTCGGCCAGCTCCCTGTGATTGGCTGGTGTCCGTTCCAGCTGTTCCTGAAATTCCCGGACCTGCGAAGGGACCCATGGTCCGATATTGGCATCCTGCTCCGCCTTCGTCTTTGCGTGAAGAATGAACCAGGAGCGGGCTGATTCTTCGGGATGAACCCTCGAAATCTCGTCCAGCGCCAAGAAAGCTTCCTTGCCCGGAATCTGGTTTAGGAGATTAAACAGATTGTCCCGCGCTTCCTGGGCATGGTCGCGCAGTCCGGGCGAATAGACACCCTTTCCGGCCCGGTCGATGTCGTCCTGGCGTCGGATGTGGTCGTGCATAAGCAGATAGAGAGATTTCAGATATTGAGGCGTTTGAAATGCGGCTTCGTTCCCGCGCCCTCCCCAAAGACTCGTCGCGTAGCTCATGGCGATATCGGTGCGGTCTTTTAGCTTCGATATCTTCGCAACGTGCGCGACAAAGGCGGGGATTGCGGCGGCCGGATCAACACCTGTCCAGACCGCATACCACAGGGCAAGATGCTTGTGGCGGCAAAGCGTCATGCACTTTGTTGCGGCGAGTGTTCTGATTTCGTCGTCGGTGATTGAATTGCCCTGAATGATCGTCAGCATCTTGTGGAGATTTGTCAGGTTTGCCGGTTCGGTGGTGCCAAGAAGCTCCATCAGTCGAGGCGCGATCTCGTTCCACGCCCATTCGCCCGACCAGCAAACGTCACTCAAGATGTAGTGCGTATCGGCGTCCGGCTTTTCGATTGAAAGCTCGTATCTGATCTCGTTGAGCAGGAAGTCGCCAACAAGCTTCGGGTGTTTCTCGAAGAGTTTCGGGAACCAGATGGGAAAGCCGTTCAATTCATGCGAGGCGTAGCGGCAAGCAAGGCTAACTTCTTCCTCACTTAACGAGTCGGGCCAGTCGTCGGTTTCCCTAGCCTCGATACTGAGGCCCGTGAGGCCGAAAATAACAGAGAAGGGAGTTTGGTTGAGCGGTGCGCCTTCCGACCGCAGTTTTGGTTTGTAGCGGCGCCAGTAGGCAACGGCGCCGTCCCTGAAAGCGCGGGCGACGGCTTCGCCGTGTTCATCGATCAGGTATTTCCAATCGCCGTCCGTCCAGCGGTTCAGGGCGCCATCCCTCTCCCGTATCCTCTCGTGTAATAGTATTGTGCAGTGGAAACATGATGGGGCTTCGGCAAGCCGGGATCCCGGATTTTGTCGACGTTTTCCGCAAGATACTTCTTCCAATTAGCTTGGTTTTCCTTCTCCTTTCTTTTCCGCTCTTCGAGACGCCTTTTCCAACTGGCCTCCTGCTGCTTCCGCTTGCGGTCCTCCTGCCCCTGGGGAGGCGGGTTGAGGTATCTGTCAAGGCGTGCGGAGAGTTCACTGTCTGAAGCGACAAGCACCTTGAGTGTTTCTCGCCTCTTACGGGGCCGATTGCTATCGACGTAGAGTCTGAAGGCGAGGGACAAAGCCACAAGCCGGTTATCGCGTAACGGCTGGCTTAGAATCTGGCCCGCGACATACTCGAAGTCGACCTCGCCCAACCGCCAAAAAGCGCCGAATATCGCCGCGCGCCAGAATTCATCGAGACGTTCGCCGCGCTTCTTGTCGAGGCCGGTTCTGGCTTCTTCAACGTCGTACCAGAACAGGGTGCGATTGAGTTCAGGCCATTCGGGAACGAGCTCTGCAAAGCCGATTTTTGCATCTCGAAGCTCGTCCGTGCGGTGGTCCTGGGCAATTCGGAAGTTGCGAAGAACACTGAGCGTCGAAGGCTCAAGCGCGGCCGGATGCCGTTCCCGAATGAGCCGCTCGACTGACTGCGCGGCCGCTTTCAGCAGCCACCCGAACTTCTCCGACACCTCACAGTAGCGTCGTTCGATGACAGGTGGCTGATGCAGTAGGTCGTTCAACCCGGAAACGAGTGGGGGCAGGAGGGTGATATCGGCTGCCTGCGCGAACTTTCCAACGGCGTCGGTTAGATGGTCGACACTGTAGAGTTCCTTTTCAGCACTCTTCGCCAAAGCGGCCAGAAGCCATGCGATCGTTTCAGGCGACGGGACGGTGTCCTGAGACGACGTACTTCAGAGCAAACTGCGCCCAACTCTCGATGCCGATCTCGGCCGCCCACTGCGGAATCGGCTGGTCGCCAAACGCCTCGAACACGCGCCCGCGCCCGAAAGGCAGCGCCGCGAGCACGGCGATCCCCTCATCCTGCGCCAGCGGAAGGATGCGCGCTTCCACCTCGCGATTGTCGATGGCGTAGTCTACTTCGATGAAGTCCAGCGGCTCGTTCCGCATGATCTGCTCGAGCTGCTCGTACTGGTTGGGAGAGGTGGTCGTCACGCCGAGGTACTTGATGCGCCCGCTCTCTTTCAGGTCCCGGAGCACCGGGAGCATCTCGTTCACCCCGGCGAGGTTGTGCACCTGGATGAGCTCGATATGGTCCGTCCGCAGGCGCCGGAAGGACTGCTCGATTTCGGCGATACCGGCTTCGCGGCCCTGACCGCCTGCGCCCACCTTGGTGGCGTAGAACACCTGGTCCCGGATGCCCAGATCAGCCACGAGATCGCCGACGACCGTCTCGGCGGTCCCGTAACTGGGCGCCGTGTCGATCATCTTCCCGCCCAGGTCGACGAAGTGCTGCAGGACCTCCCTTAGCGGGGCGCGCTCTTCGGCCGACGTGCCGACGTTATACCGCCGCGCCGTCCCGATGCCGATCACGGGGATCTGTTCGCCGCTGGAAGGGATCGTCTTCGAGAACAGGTCGGCCGCTCTTTGGCCGGACGGCGGGATACCGGCATGTAAGCACCGTGTGCCCAGCAGAAGAAGGCCGGCCCCCACGCCGGCGCATAGCTTGATCGCTTCCCTCCGGGTTATGTTCGTCGTCGAGTTTCGCATGGTGCACCTGTGGTTATGTTGGATGGCCGGCGGCCGCACGAGCCTTTCGTCTGCAAATAAATATACAATAATGCCGTATTAAGAAGACATATCGGATCTCCAAATCTGCCCGTGCGGGAACCCGAGCTGTGCTACCGCCGATCAAAAACAGATCACAAACCGTCGGGGTC
>JACDCP010000140.1 GCA_013817465.1 Gammaproteobacteria bacterium
AGCCGCTGGCAGGTACGCCAGCCGATCTACTCGCGATCACTGGGGCGGTGCGAGCACTATGCGCCGTACATCGAGACCCTGACCTCGGCGCTCTACCCTGACGGCGGGACGTAGACCGTAGAGGTGACCTCAGTCCGCCGGTGCAGAGCGGCAAGACGGCGGTTGGAAACGGTCAGGTCGGATCCGGAACCCAGCAGTTGAAGGCGACCACGATGCGCGGGCGCTCACCCTCGTAAGGAAAGATTTCGTGCGAGACATACGAGGGGAAAACGAGCAGCGTACCCGCCTCGTGCCGGATGGTATGCGCGCCGTGCCTGATTGCGGGCTTGAGCCTACCGTTGCCGGCGTCCATGTACTGATCGGCCTGCGCGCGCGGGTCGTGAAAGCGTACTGCGCCGCTTTCCGGCCGGTCAGGCAGCTGGTCGCCAGGATCGACACAATAGATTCCGGACCAGGTGGCATTCTGGTGATGATGCAGTCCCTGATAACCGCCGCGTCGCGTGATGTGAAACCATGCATGGTAGTTGAACTTCAGGCGCTGTAGCTCCTCTTTGGAATAGTCGCTCACGCTCTCCAGCACACCGGCAACGGCGAGGTGACAGAATCTGGCGAGACGTTTCACGGGCGGCTCCGGCCACTGGAAGAGATCGAAGCGGCTCTCGAACACCGGCCCGTACTGCGTCTGGCGACGTAATTCGCTCCGGTAGGTGTCGCCGGCGGTTTCCCTGGACAGAAACAGCTCGGCCAGCTCGCGCGACAGCGGCTCCGGATCCTCCATCCGGAAGTCGGCAAACGGGACGGCGAACAGATGCGCGATACTCATCGGCTGTTTCCGGTCCGGTCGTCCCTCCGTACCCAGCAATTGAATGCCACGACGATGCGCGGGCGCTCGCCCTCGTAAGGGAAGATCTCATGCGCAAGATACGACGGGAAGACGAGCAGCTTGCCGGCTTCGTGGCGTATCTGATAGCTGCCGTGCCTCAGCGTCAGGTTCAACCGCTCGTTGCCCGCGTCGATGTATTGGTCGGCGAAACCGCGCGGATCGTGAAAGCGCACGGCGCCGCTCTGCGGACGATCCGGCAGCTCATCGCCGGGATCGACGCAATAAATGCCCGACCAGGTGGCATTCGGGTGGTTGTGCAGCCCTTGATAGCCGCCGCGGCGCGTCACGTGAAACCAGGCGTGATAATCGAACCTGAGCGCGCCGAACTCCGCGTCCGAGTAATCGCTCACGCTCCTCAGCACGCTGGCCACGGCCCTGTGACAAAACGCCGTCAGGCGCTTCACCGGCGGCTCGGGCCACTGAAAGAGATCGAACCGGCTTTCGAACAGCCCCTGTTGCGTGTCGCGCCTCAATTCATTGCGAAAGGTTTCGCCGGCGGCTTCTTTTGCCAGAAACAGACTGGTCAGCTCGCGCGAAAGGTCTGCCGGCTCATCCATGCGCAGTTCCGCCAGGGGCACGGCGAACAGGTGACCCAGCTTCATAACGGTTTGTCCGCATCGAGAACGTCGCCGAGCGCGTCGCGCAGCGGCCCCAGATGCTGCTCGAAGCGCCGCCAGCGGCCGATCGATGTGCGGTAAGGCGGCCGGCGGACCTGGGTGTTGCTGGCAGTGCCGACGGCGCGCGGATTGCGGTGGAACTCGAGACAGCCATCCGACCATTCGAGCCCGAGGAAATCGACGATGCGCCGAGCGCCCGCATCCAGGTTCTCGATCAGCGACTCGTAGGCGACGTCGAGCATGCCGCCGGGCAGGACTGCGTGCCAGTGGCGCATCAGATCGCGGTACGTGCGATAAGTCGCGCCGAGATCCTCGAGCGAGTTCGTGAAACCGCGGTCGTTCGCGAACGCGGTCGTGTAACAGGACACGCACGTATCCAGCGGATCCCGCAAACAGTGAATGATGCGCGCCCGTGGGAACATGAGACGGATCATGCCGAGGAGCGTGTAGTTGAATAACATCTTGTCGACTATGCGCTCTGCGCCCGGGGCGTGGACCCTGAGCTTGTCCAGATAGCCCTCGGCGAGCCTCGGCCAGGCCTGCGGCTGCACGAGGCCGATCGCTTCCGGCAGGCTGCTGCGCGCAGGCAGAAACTCCCCGATACCGTTGAGCGTGCGCCACAGGTAGTTGATCTCCCCGGCGCCGTGCACCTCCGGATGGCTGTCGAGGATCTGCTCGACCAGCGTGCTTCCCGAGCGCGGCATGCCGACTATGAAAACCGGAAGCTCAGACGGATGGCCGCTGCCGGCGGCCGCGAACACCTCACTCGTGAAGGCACGTATTATCCGGCGGGCATTCTCCTGCTCCGCGCGGGCATCGAACGTACGCAAGCTGCGCATGATCTCGTTGCCTTCGCGGAAATGGCTGAACGAGCGGTCGTAATCCCCGGCCGTTTCACACGCACGGCCGAGGGCAAAGTGCATGTGCAGGCGCTCGCGCTGCGGGAGATCGTGGCGTTCCAGCAGACCGCGGACAATTGCGTAATCGTCATCCTCGGCGGCGAACGCATTGATTTGCGCCAGTCCATACCATGCATAGCCGAGCGCCGGATCCTTGCGGATTGCGGTACGGAAGGCGCTTTCGGCCTCGCCGGCCCGGCCCAGATCCGCCATGATGCTGCCCAGCGTATGCCAGGCAAACGCATCATCGGCGCCGAGCTCAAATCCGCGCTGCAATGCCGCGACCGCTTCATCGTGACGCTGCAGAACACGCAGGCAGTTCACGAGATCGAACTGGTACCGCGCGATATCGGGCCGCGCACGAATGGCCCGTTGCAGATAGTCGGTAGCGAGCGGCACGTACCCCTCCTCGAATGCGAGCCTGGCGAGCAGGTGCAGCGCGCCCGGATTTTCGAGGTCGAGCTCCAGGGCGCGGCGTGCAGCCTCCCCGGCGCGCGCAGAGTTTCCGTCCCTTCGGAACCGCTCCGCCTGTTCGATGAGCTTGCTCGCCGCGTAGTTTGGCTGACCCTGCACGAAGCGTATATTAGAACCTATCTGATGACACCGCACGAAGCCATCGACCAGCTCTCCCGCGCCCTCGTCGAGCGACCGCACGCGCCGGATCTCCACACCGGGCTCGGCATTGCCTACTGTCAACTCGAGCGCTATGCCGCCGCCTTGGCACACTACGCGCGCGCCGTGGAGCTTGCGCCGGAAGATGCGGCCGTCCATAACAATCTCGGCACGGTGCTGACGGAACTCGGACGCCCTGCCGAGGCTGTGCCACATCTCGAGCGCGCAATCGCCTTGCACCCCGCTTATCCGGAGGCGCTCAACAACCTCGGCATTGCGCTCGCGGCGCTGGGCCGATACACGGAAGCGGCCCGGCGCTCCCGCGCAGCGCTGAAGCTCAAGCCCGGCTATGCGAAGGCGATCCGCAACCTGCGCGTGATCTACCAGAATCAGGTGCCACTCTGGCACTTTCCGATGATGAACGACGAGGTGCGAAATGCAGCGTTCGACGACGCCATACGGGCCTGCGTGAAACCGGATTCCCTCGTGCTCGACATCGGCACCGGCTCCGGGCTACTTGCCATGATGGCGGCGCGCGCTGGCGCGCGTCGCGTATACACCTGCGAAATGGTGCCCCTGATCGCGGACAAGGCACGCGAGATTGTCCGGCGCAACGGCCTGGCAAAGACCGTCACGGTGATCGCCAGGAAATCGTCGGAGCTCATCGTCGGCGAGGATCTGCCGGCCCGCGCCGACGTGCTGATCACCGAGACTTTCGACGTAGGGCTGCTCGGCGAAGGCGCTGTGCCGACCATCGAGCATGCCCGCCTCGAGCTGCTGATGCCGCAGGCGCGGATCGTGCCGGCGGGCGCGACCGTAAGCGCTATGCTCGTGGAAAGCGAGAGCCTGATGCGGAAAGGATCTGTCGGCGAAGCGGCGGGCTTCGATCTGAGCGCATTCAACGAGTACCGGCCGGTGAGCTATCAGCAACCGGTGTCGCCGGGCATGGATTGCCGGCGCCTGAGCGATGATTTCGAGCTGTTCTCGTTTGATTTTCGCGGCCTGCCGATCGCGCCTGCCGAGCGGCGCATTCACGTGCGTCCAAGCTCGGACGGCACCTGCCACGGCGTCGTGTACTGGTATCGGCTGCAGATCGATGACGAACGTTTCATCAGCACGGCGCCGGGCGATGGTCCCTCGCACTGGAAACAGACGGTGCAACTTTTTTTACCGCCCGTGCAGGTTCGCGGCGGACAGATGCTCGACCTCATCGCCGCTCACGACCGGCTCAGCCTGTCCGTTCAACTCGCGCGCGAACCTGTCCGCGAATGAAACTCAGGGAAAAGCTCATTTCGGCACGGTGATGCCGGCAGCCTGTGCGAAAGCTGCCAGATAATTCCTGTAATGCCGCCAGCGCCCGATCGAGCTCGAATAAAGAGGCTTGCGCACTTGTGCGTAGCTCGCGGTGTTGACAGGTCGTCCCGAAGCGTGGAACGCCAGGCAGGCCTCCGACCACTCCAGCCCGAGAAAGCGGATCGCCCGGCGCGCCTGGCCCTCGAGATCGCGCACAACTTCTTCGTAGCGTACATCCAGCATTTCCAGCCCGGACTCGCGTCGCCAGAAAGCCATCAGACGCTCGTATTCCCGGTAAACGGCGCCGATATGGGCGAGGTCATACGCGAAGGCGACGCCGTTCGCCCCGGCGAAGTGCTGAAAATAGCAGGAGACAGCCATGTCGAGCGGGTGGCGCAGGCAATGAATGACGCGCGCCTGCGGGAAGAGCCGCTCTATGAAGCCGAGATATTCGAAGTTTTCCCACATCTTGTCGGTGACGTGCGCCGCGTCGGCATCGATCCGGTCGAGCGTGTGCAGATAGGCTTGCGCCATATCCACCAGCCCGGTCGCCGACAGATTCTGCGTGCCGCCGGCCTGTGGTTCGGCGCCTGTCTGGGCCAGCAGCATGATGTCGCCGATCTCACCGCCGCCCGCCACTTCCGGGTGCGCGGCGATGATCTGTTCAATCAGCGACGTGCCCGAGCGGGGCATGCCGACGATGAAAACGGGCCGTCGTGACTCGCTGCCGGCAGCCGGGTTTGCACGCAATCGCCCGAATCCGCGCATGATGGCGTCGACATGCAGCAGATATGCGGCCGGGTCGAACCGGGCCTGCTTTCCGGCATTGGCCCGCCGGGCATGGGCGAAAGCGCTTTCATAATCGTTTGCGCGGTCGAGGAGCCCTGCCAGCGCAAACTCGATTCGATAATGGACGGCCGGGGGGAATGTCTCCAGCGCGTTTTCCAGCAGGCTGCGGGCTTCGGCGGTTCGTCCGAGGGCTTCCAGGGAAATCGTCAGCGTCAGCAGCTCGTCCACCTGCCGGGGCTCCTCGTGCGGCGCGAGGATTTCCAGCACCCGCTCATGCTCGCCGAAAAACTCGCAGAGCGCGGCGAGGCTGGCGTTCAGGTCACGGTCGCTCGGCGCGCGATGGAGCGCGCGCTCGATCGTCGCACGCGCCTGGTTCGGCTGCCCGAGCGAGCGTTGCGCCGCCGCCAGATTGCGCCAGGCATCCGTGCGATCCGGATCGAGGCGCAGGGTGCGTTCGAAGGCCGCCACTGCCGGCGCGAACAGGGCGCGCTCGAGAAACAACAGGCCCAGACAGTGCTGCGCCGTGGCATCGTCAGGGTTCAGCACGATGGCCGCTTCGACATGCGGCAGCGCATCCTTGTACCGCCCGAGCGCGATGAGCGTGCTGGCGAGCGTCGATCGCGCTTCGCCGAAATCCGGGTCTGCTGCCAGCGCTTGCTCGAAAAGCTCGAGCGCCTCGTCCGGCTCACTGCGGGCACGCGCGGCAAGACCGGCGCGCAATTTTTTTTCCGCTGAGGTGCGAATCTCCGGCGCGGTCATGATGGACAGGATATTGCAATCCTCCCTCTGCTCCTACTTCTTCGCGAATGGTGAGGGTGGAAGAAGCAGTAACTCGCAAGAGTTACAGACAAAAAAACGGCGGCCCGCAGAATGCGGGCCGCCGTTGGCTGGATAGCCTTTACAGGTTGCGAAGAATCTGTCGTTAGAGATTCTGCTCGTAGCGGATGAACGGTACCCGGCCGAACACATCGTGGAGCTGCTCAGTGTAGTTCGGGTTGCCGAGATCCATGTTGATCGGCGGATCCCGATCGAACACGTTACGCGCCCCGAGCGTGACCTTGCCGTTCCACGGTGTCGCCCAGCCGACGCTCGCGTCCACCGTGGTCCAGGAGGAGAGCATCACGTAGCCGTCCTGGCCTTCATCGAAGTTCTCCGTGTCGGAGACGAAGTTGCCGATGACCGAGGCCGAGAAGTCGCCGCGCGACCAGCCGAGGCTCAATGCAGAGCGGATGTCCGGATCGAAGGTGCCCTGCAGCCGGCGGAAGCCCAGGCCGTCGCCCTGGTCGGCCACGTACTTGGTCACCTTGCTGAACTGGAGCTGGCTCTGGAAGTCGCCGACCGCACCGAGCGAGAACCCGTAGCGGACATCGACGTCGTAGCCGTTGGTCTCGGTGCCGGCAATGTTCTGGTTGTTCGCGAAAATGACGAACACATTGCCGTTCGCCTGACGCTGGACCAGATCGGTGCCCTGCGTGCCGCCCATGTTCTGCGCGAACTCCGCGTCCAGGATTGCCTGCAGCGGCAGCGTGCTGATCTGGTCCTCGATCTCGACCTGGTAGTAATCAAAGCTCAGCGACAGATCGTCGAGGGGATTCCACACCACGCCGACGTTGGCGGTATCGGACAGCTCCGCATCGAGCGCGGTGTTGCCGCCCGAAAAGTTCTGGTACTGCACGGTGAGGCAAGGATGTCCCGGCGGAAGCTGATCCGTCGGCACGTCTGCCTGCCCCGAGTTCTGGCACTGCGTGGTGTCGACGGCATTATTGAAGCTCTGCACCGGCGCGCTGTAGAGCTGGCTCATGCTGGGCGCACGGAAGCCCTCGCCATAGCTCGCGCGGAGCAGGATGCTGTCGATCGGCCGGAAGCCCAAAGCGATCTTCGGGTTGAACGTCGTGCCGAAGTCGTTGTAGTCGTCGTAACGGCCCGCAATGCTGAACTCCAAAGTGTCGAGGATCGGGATCGCGATCTCCGCGAACAACGCACTCGCGACGCGCGCGCCGGACACGTCCGCTGCACCCGCCGAGCCTGCCACGTTGCCGGCGGTCTGCTGGGCGTCGAAGTCCTGCAGGAACTTCTCGTCACGATATTCGAAGCCGACGGCGGCGCCGAGCGGACCGGCGGGCATCTGCGCCAAGTCGAAGGTCACCTGACCGTCGACGCTGGCCACGCGATGCTCGTAGTCCGACAGACCCGTGTGCACGGCACCCGGAACGATCGCCGAGAAGTCGATCGGCCCGCTGCCCGGCGTAGGATTGGTGACGGCAAACGGATCGAAAGTGCCCGCTTCGATGGTGTTCTGCAGGGTGTTGGCGAAGCCGAGGCCCGTCGAGGCATTGTTGGAGGTTTGCGTGCTGTGCTGGCCCGCGAACTCCCAGTCCATGCCGCCCAAGAAGTCGAAGGTGCCGTTGAAGCCCGCCAGGTAGTCCTGCAGCGTGTCCTCGCCGATGCCGTCGCGGAAGCCGCCCGGCGTGTTGCGATAGTACAGCGTCAGGTTGTACGGGCCCTGGATGTCGGCGACCCCGTCACCATCGAAATCGACGCCCGAGTAGTTGCCGTCGACGAGCGAGACTGCCTGCTCATTCGGATTCAATGGCACGCCGGTCGCCGGATCGGTCGGGTTGTTCGGCGTGACGCCGGCGGTAAAGGTCGGGAACGGCGCAGTGAACGGCGTCGGCGCATAACGGCCGAAGGAGTCGACGCGCGTGAAGATGCCGCGGGCGAAGAAGCCGACGTTCTCCGTCACCTGGTAGTTGCCGTTGACGAAGAAGCTGTCACGCTCGAATCCCGCCTCGGTGGCCGAGGTGGCCGCATAATTGAACTGGCAGAGGCTGGCGACAGGCGTACCGGCCGCATCGGTGAACTGCGTGAACGTCGAATCCGGGTTCAGGGGATCGGACCCGAGCGAGGCCGGGCAGTTCGGCCCGGCGAAGGTGCCGACCGAGACAAACGCCGGAGCCGCCGCGGACGCCGTCTCCGTGCCCGGCAGGACACCGCCACCCGACAGCGCAATCGGTGCGGTCACCGAGGTGCTGGCGAAGAAGCTCGGCGGGAAGCCGAACGTGGACAGGCCGACGGCGGAGAACGAACGGTCGCCGTTGAAGATGATGTCGCGCTCTTCGTGGTCCAGCGAGAAAGTGATATTGCCTTGCCCTGAGCTGATGCCGCCGACCAGGCCGTAGCTCTCCTCGTCACCGCCCGACTGGGTCGGCCGGCCGATGTGGCCGTTCAAACTCAGACCTTCGTAATCCTTGCGCAGGATGACGTTGATCACGCCGCCG
>JACDCP010000141.1 GCA_013817465.1 Gammaproteobacteria bacterium
GTGGAACGCGGCCTTTACGCATCGAACTTCGGCGGCGGGCAAGTGGACATCACCTCGGGCAAATTCGTGTTCTCGGCGAGCGAGGCCCGGCTCATAGAAAACGGCCGGCTGACGCGCCCGGTCAAGGGCGCCACTCTGATCGGCAATGGCCCGGACGTGCTGACGCGCGTGTCCATGGTCGGCACCGATCTCGAGCTCGACCGGGGCGTCGGCGTCTGCGGCAAGGAGGGGCAGTCGGTGCCGGTCGGCGTCGGCCAGCCAACCTTGCGGATCGACGGCTTGACTGTGGGCGGAACCGGCTGAACCGAAGGCCCGCCGTCAGGTCCAATACTTGGCAGGCTGTTGAAAAACACACGTTTTCAACGTCCAATCAGTAACTGGTGAGCGGAGGGATCCGGATTGCGAACTTTAAAACGAGCCCTGATCGGCACGGCGCTGCTCGCTGCCGGCGGCTGCGTCACCTGGCCATACGACACCGCTGGCTACTACGGCGATGCTTACGATCCGTACACGGGCGTGTATGAAAGCCGGCGCAGCCATTCGTTCGACTATGGCCTGTATTACGGGCGGCCGTTCTATACGAACTACGGCGCTTATCCGCCGGGCTACTACTACGATCCGCGCTTTCTCGGCGGCGTAGTCCGACCTGTGCCGCGCCCCGCGCCGGTCGCACCGCCTCCGGCGGCGGAGCCTCCACCTGAAGCGGTCGCTCAGCCTGTGCGGCCGCGGGACTGGACTCCGCCACCCCCCCGGCAACCCCCGGCGCAGCCGGAACATCGCGCCGTGCCGCAGTCGGCGCCGGTCCGCCCGGCTCTGCCGGCGGTGCGTGCGCCGGAACGCAACGACACGCGTTCGCAACGGCCCCATCGCACGATGCCGCAATAGGTCGGTTCGACCCGCCAGGATGCATCGCAGGGCGGTTTTTCAACCGGCCATTCGTGAGAGGCGAATTGGCTTCGGTTCAGGTCATGCGGGCAACCGCGCGCCTTGGCATCGGTGAAGAGGCGGATTCCGATTGATGATCGATGTGTCCGGCAACTGCGCACCGACCGTTTCGTGATCAGGAGCCCACTCGGCGCGGTTGACTGAAAGCACCGCGCTCGTCCACATATTTTACTTCGTGCTTGCCGATCTGGATGATGTCGCCGTCGCGCAGGCGATGCTTCTTGATACGTTGCTGCCGCACGTAAACGCCGTTGGTGCTGTTCAGATCCTCGAGAATCGAGTTCTGCATGTCCGTGATGATCTGCGCATGGTGACGGCTGACGAACTTGCTGTTCAGGCGCAGATCGTTGTCCGAGGTGCGGCCGATGACGAGCCGACCGCAGGTGATGGGCACTTCGCCCGTGGCCTGGCCGTTCTGGGCCACCAGCAGCTTGCCGATGACCAGGCTGCCCGTGACGTTGGGATCCGTGCTTTGGCCCGTGAAGCGGCTCGTGCGCTCGTTGAACTCCACCCACTGCAGTTCCTCGATGGCGCTTTCGACATATTCCGCCGTGACGACGCCGGTTTCATCGGCATAAGCGCAGAGCATGGCCGTATCACAGAGGGTATTGATGAGTCGCGGTATGCCGCCGCAGTACCGCGTGATGATCGAATGGGTCTCCTCGGCGAAAATCTCGCGAGCATCGGCGCCGGCGACGTCGAGCCGATGCTGGATATATGCGCGCGTCTCGCGGCTCGTCAGGGGGCCGAGATGAAAACGCAGGCGCACCCGTTGCGCAAGCTGCACCAGCTCCGGCGAATCCAGGGTCTGGCTGAGCTCGGGCTGCCCGGCGAGGATGATGCGCAGCACTTTCTCCTTGTGCGTTTCCACACCGGACAACAGACGGATCTCTTCGAGCACCTTGGTGCTCAGGTTCTGCGCTTCGTCGATGATCAACACGACCTTGCGGCCCTCGGCAAACTGCTCGATGAGATACATGTTGAGCATGTCGAGCAGCTCGGCCTTGCGCTTTTTGAATGGCTGGAAGCCGAATTCGACGAGGACCGCCTGTAGAAACTGCACGGGCGAGATCTGTGTCTGCGACACTTGCGCGAACACGACGTCGTCTTCGAGCTCCGAGAGGAACGACTGAATGAGCGTCGTCTTGCCCGATCCGATCTCGCCGGTGATGACGACGAAGCCGTCCGTCAGCCAGATGGTGGACTCCATGTACGCTTTGGCCCTGGAATGCTGCTTGCTCCAGTAGACGAACTGGGGATCCGGGCTTAAGCGAAACGGGAACTCGTCAAGCTTGAATAACTCGAGATACATTCAGGTGCTGTCTGGTCCTGCAAAGAGATACGCAAGCCTAACAGGATGTTGAAAAAGCCGTCCATGGCTTTTTCAGCTCTGCGATCCAAAAATCGCCAGCAGCTCGTCGAGGCGCCGGTCGCGTTCTGCAGGCGACGAGGCAGTGACAGTGCAGTGGCCGAGCTTGCGCCGCGGCCGGGCTTCCTTGCCATAGCCGTGGTAATGCGCGCCGGGAATGGCGAGCACCCGCTTCAGCGGCGGCAGCCGGCCGAGAAAGTTGAGCATGCCGGCGTGGCCGATGGCGTCGGTGACGCCGAGCGGCAGCCCGAGCACCGCACGAATATGGTTTTCAAACTGGCTCGTGACTGCGCCTTCGATGGTCCAGTGACCGGAATTGTGCACGCGTGGCGCCATTTCATTGGCGATCAGCTCGCCGTCGCAGACGAAGAATTCGATCGTCAGCACGCCTGCGTAGTCCAGGTGCTCGAAGAGCCGCGAAAGATATTGCTCAGCGACGCTCTGCAGTCGCGGCTCGACGAACGGCGCGACAGAACGTTGCAGGATGCCACTTTCGTGATAGTTCTTCGAGATCGGATAGCTGGCCGTCTCTCCGCTGACGCTGCGCACGCCGATGATCGACACTTCGCACTCGAATGGCACGCAGGTTTCGAAGATCAGCGGGACGCGGCCGAGCGCGGTCCAGGCGGATTCAAGATCCGCTTCGCTGCCAAGCTGCCTCTGGCCCTTGCCGTCATAACCGAGGCGGCGCGTCTTGAGGACGCCCGGATAACCGATGGCGAGCGCCGCTTCGCGCAGGCCGGCCAGCGTGTCGACGGCACGGAACTTCGGCGTCGGGATGGCGAGCGCTTCGAACAGGGTCTTTTCGGTCAGCCGGTCCTGCGCAGCCTCGAGCGCGCGCACCGACGGCAGGAAGCGCACGCGATCGGCAATCGTGCGCACCGCCTCGACCGGCACGTTCTCCACGTCGAAAGTCACGAGGTCGGAGGCGTCGGCCAGCTCGCGCAGCCTGGCGGGATCGTCGAACTCGCCGGTGATGATGCTGCCGACCTGGGCACCCGGCGCATCGGCGCTTTTGTCGAGGAATACGAAACGCAATCCCAATGGATAACCAGCCAGCGCCAGCATGCGACCGAGTTGACCCGCGCCGATGATGCCGATTCTCACGGCGGCAATTTCTTTAATTCCGCGCGGGACGCGGATCGCCGTGAGCGAGCACGGTCTCGGTCTGGCGGTTGCGAAACGCCTCGAGAGCGCTCAACACATCGGCATGTCTGTTCGCCAGGATCGCAGCGGCGAGCAGTGCCGCGTTGACCGCGCCGGCGGCGCCGATCGCAAGCGTGCCGACCGGCACGCCGCCGGGCATCTGCGCGATGGAGAGCAGCGAGTCAAGCCCATTGAGCGTCTTCGACTGGATCGGCACGCCGAGCACCGGCAGTGAAGTCTTGGCCGCGGCCATGCCCGGCAGGTGGGCGGCGCCGCCCGCCCCGGCAATGATCACCTCGAGGCCGCGCTGGCGCGCCGACGCGCAGTACTCGAAAAGCAGATCGGGTGTGCGATGCGCGGAGATCACGCGGGTTTCGCAGGCGATCCCGAGCTCGTCGAGGCACTCGGCCGCGTGGCGCATCGTTTCCCAGTCGGAACCCGAGCCCATGATGACGCCCACCAGCGGCTTGCCCGTCCGCCTGTCCGAATCCTGCACCATGCGCGCACGTTTCCTTGCGAAACGCCAGAGTTTAGCAGAGCGGAAAAATGGGGACATTCCTGATTTCCGCTTTGGTAGAACAGCGATCCTTCACATCCCGGATTGCAGAAACCAGAAATGACTCCCATTTCGCGGAGTGAGGAAATCAGTTTCTTCTTTACAAAATCTCGTCGAGTGCCTCGATCAGGCTATCGATTTCATCGCTGGTGTTGTAGTGCGCCAGGGAGATGCGCACGATGCCGCCGGGCTCGAGACCGAGCGCCCGAATGAGGCGCAGCGCATAGAAATGCCCGTGGCGGATGCCGATGTCGTGCGCGTCTACAGCGGCGACGAGTTCAGCCGGTTGCCGGCCGCGCACGGTGAAAGACACGATCGGCAGGCGCCACACAGGGTCGGCCATCGGTCTGCCGATGATAGTCACACCGGGCTTGTCGCGCAGGTAATCGAGCAGGCGGCCGGCCAAGCCGGTTTCGTGACCGGCGATGCAATCGAAAGCGCGTGCGAGCTGCGCAGCTTTGCTCGAGCCTGCCCCGTGATGCGCCCCGAGCTCCGCGAGATAATCCGTGATTTTGCGGGCGCCGTAGGCGAGCTCGTAGGCACACGCGCCCGGCTCGAGCTTCCATGGCAACTTCCCGTCGCCGACGCCGAGATGATTGATGCTGGCGAGCGCCTCGAGGCGCTCGCGCTTGCCGTACATCAGCGCGAGATGCGGTCCGAAACATTTGTACAGGCTGAAGACGTAGTAATCTGCATCCAGCCGCCTGACGTCGGTCAGCCGGTGCGGCACGACGGCGACGCCGTCCAGGCAGACCTCCGCGCCGCGTTCGTGCGCCAGACGGATGATGTCCTGCGCGCGGGTCACTGTGCCGAGGACGTTCGTCCCGTGCGTAAAGCACACCAGTCGCGTGCGGGCGCTCAGCAAAGGTTCGAGATCCTCAGGCTCCAGGTCCAGGCTGTCGCGGTTGATGCCCCAGGTGCGGATCACGACGCCGCGTCGCTCGAGCCTGAGCCAGGGAGTGATGTTCGACTCATGATCGGCGTCCGTGACGACGATTTCGTCGCCGGCCTCGAATCCGCCGCGCTTGGCCTCTGCCAATTGGCGCAGCAGCGCCGTCGAGGAGGGACCGAGCACGAGCTCCTGCGAGTGCACCGCGCCGGATTCGCCGCCGCCCAGGAGGAGCGCGAGCTCGGCGCGCGCTGCCTGCATGCGGTGGGCAGCCTCGGTCGATGCGGCGTAACTGGCGCCGAGCTGCACGGGACAGCGGCGCAAGTAATCGGCCACGTCAGCGATGACCCGCTCGAGCGCCAGCGAGCCTCCTGCGTTGTCGAAAAAAATGCTGTCGCAGTCGAGGCCGGCGAACTGCGCGCGCGCGAAGCCGACATCGAACGCGGCTGCATTCTGGCGGGCGGAATGTAAAATGGTCATCGCTGCAACTCGAATCGATGGATCGGGTCCCAACCGGCACCGGGGCGCGCCCATGTTACGCGACAAGTACCGCTGGCGATCCAGGAAATCGGCGTCAGACTGCGATTTCGCACTGGCATCGCTTGTACGGACGTGCAATCGGCGAAACTGGCCCGGTTTTTTTGCAACTTCCCGCCAGACTGGCATTGCGCGATGATTTTCCGGAACATAGGCTCCTGCCATGAACGAAGCCGCCATCACTGCGCCCGCGCTCGACCAAGCGGACCTCGAAGAGCTGGTCGCGGATGTGCTTGCGCACGCGAAATCCTGCGGCGCCAGCCAGGCCGAGGCCGGCGCGAGTCTGGAGAACGGGCTTACTGCCAGCGTGCGTCTAGGCGAGGTCGATACGCTCGAGTACCAGCGCGACCGCGGCCTTGGCGTCACTGTCTATTTCGGCCAGCGCAAGGGCTCGGCGAGCAGCGCCGATCTGAGCCAGGAGGCGCTGCACGCGACGGTAGAGAAAGCCTGCTCGATTGCGCGTTTTACCGCCGCGGACGAGTTTGCCGGCCTCGCCGATGCCGCGCGTATGCCGGTCGCGATTCCGGATCTCGATTTGTGTCATCCATGGCCGCTGGCGCCGGAAGCTGCCATCGATCTCGCGACGCGCTGCGAGGCGGCGGCATTGGCGGTCGATTCCCGTATCGAGAACTCCGAGGGCGCCACAGTCAGCACGCATCAGGGGTTGCGCGCCTACGGCAACTCGCACGGTTTCATCGGCAGCCTCGCGCGCACGCATCACGAGCTGAGTTGCGTCGTCCTCGGCCGCGACGAGCAGGGCATGCAGCGGGACTACTGGTATACCGCGGCGCGCGATCCCGTCGAGCTCGAGGAGGCCGCTGACGTGGGTGAAAAGGCGGCTCGCCGCGCCTTGCAGCGTCTGGGCTCGCGCAAAATAGGCACCTGCACAGCGCCGGTCCTCTTCGCCGCGGAGATCGCGCGCGGCCTGCTCGGGCATTTCCTGGGCGCGATCCGTGGCGGCAGCCAATACCGGCGCGCATCGTTCCTGCTCGACGCCGAAGGACAGCAGATCTTTCCCGGCTTCGTCACGATCCACGAGCGGCCACACATCCCCAAAGCGGTCGCCAGCGCACCTTTCGACGCCGAGGGCGTTGCAACAAGCGATCGCCAGCTCGTCGCCGGGGGTGTACTGCAGGGCTACGTGCTGGACAGTTACGCTGCTCGCAAGCTCGGCCGCGACACGACCGGTAACGCGGGCGGCGTGCACAATCTTCTGGTGTCCGATACCGGTCAGGACCGGGACGGGCTCCTGCGCGCAATGGAACGGGGTTTGCTCGTGACCGAGCTCATGGGACAGGGCGTCAATGGCGTGACCGGCGATTATTCGCGCGGCGCAGCGGGTTTCTGGGTGGAAGACGGCGCGCCCGCGTATCCGGTGCATGAGATAACGATCGCCGGCAATTTGCGCGACATGCTGGCGAACCTCGTCGCCATCGGCAAGGACGTGGATCGGCGCGGCGCCGTGCGCACGGGCTCGATACTCGTCGAACGAATGACCATTGCCGGCGGCTGACTCGCCCGTCAGCGCTCCTTTTCGACGATGAGGTCCCGCAGGGTGCGCTCGGAGAGAGCGCCGTCGATCGCCGACTGTATTTCGCCGATGACCCCATCGACAGGCGCGATCGAGCGCGCCCGCGTAAGGTCCCGGTCCCCGGCATCGACACGCACGGCGGCCACGATTTCCCTGAGGCTCACGGTCTCCGAATCCCGTCCCGGCAGCAGCGCGCCACTGTCCGCCTCGACCACGAGCTCGCGCTTGCACAGTGCCGAAAGGACGCCGCTGATGATGTTGCCGCTGAGGCCGAGCTGGCTATTGAGATCGTCCGGCGTCAGATCCGGTTTCGAAGAACGATGGCGGCTGCCGACGTGATACATGATCAGCAACGCCAGGCGCTCGCGGGCGCGATTGCTGAGCAGCACCGGACGATGACCGATGCGCAGAAACTCAGGGTGCTGATGATAGAACGCGATCTGCGCGCCGAGCAGCAAAATGAACCAGTTCAGATACACCCAGATCATGGCCAGTATGACGATGGCGAAGCCCGAATAGATCGCGGCGTACTGCGTTGACGACGCGACGAATGAGCGAAAAAAGAAACCCACCACGATCCACAGCACGCCGGCCGTCGCACCCCCGGTCAGCGCAGATCCCAGACGCACGCGAGTGTTGGTCACGAACACATAAAAGAACGAGAATGCAGCGATGATCAGGAACAGCGGCATGAGCGCGCCGATGACCAGCACGATGCTGCCTAGGGGCTCGATTTCGAGCAGGCGGTCCACGACCGCATTGCTGCCGATCGAGGCTACAATACCTATGGCGGAAAACATCAGCAGCGGACCGACGAGGATGACGCTCAGGTAGTCGCTGAATCGCCGCGCGATGCTGCGGGGCTGATCGACGCGCCAGACATAGTTGAAGCCGCCCTCGATTTTCTGCACGAGCGAGATGACGGTATAGATCAGAAAGGCGAGGCCGAGGGCGCCCAGCACGCCGACCTGCATTTTGTCGACGAAGCTGATGACGTTGTCGATGACCTCATTGCCGCGCTCACCGAGCGGCGTGGCGAACCGTTCGAGAAACGGTCGGACCTGGTTGTGCACACCGAAGCCCTTGAGCACAGAGAAGCTGAAGGCCAGCAACGGTACGATGGACAACAGTGTCGTATACACGAGGCTCATCGCGCGCAGGCTGAGCTGTCCTTCGGCCAGGTCGCGAATGATGGCGTAGGTGAAGCGCGCGATGCGCACGAGGCGCGCATGCCACCAGTCCAGCTTTGCTGGATCCCGGTCCCAGACTTCGGCCCGGATTTTTCCGATGGCCTTTTGCAGCATGTATTTCCCGCGTTGCAGGCCGGCCTCATGACCGGCAGGACGATAATCGCACCATTGGCCTGCAGCCATCA
>JACDCP010000320.1 GCA_013817465.1 Gammaproteobacteria bacterium
GGCTGGAGGCCACAGGCGATCGTGATCTCGAATCGCCCGACGGCTTTCGGCGCGGTGTCCGGACTTTCTCCGACCAAGCGAGTATCGGGGAGCGACCCGGAGGAAGTCCGGACACTGCGCCGCCTCCCGTCCAACAAAGTCTCCACAGATACGATCGGCCATCACGCAGCCTGCATGAGTTGCTCGATGCGATCGGGATCGGTCGGCACGTCCTTGCTCAACACCTCCGGGTCGCCATGCGTCACGAGGACGTCGTCCTCGATGCGCACGCCGATGCTCCACCACTTGCGCGCGATGCCCTTCGAACCGGGCGGAATATAAATGCCGGGCTCCACGGTCATGACCATGCCGGGCTCCAGTACGCGCCATTCGTTACCCACCTTGTAATCGCCAACGTCATGCACATCCATGCCGATCCAGTGGCCGGTGCGGTGCATGAAGAAACGGGCGTACGCGCCGTCCTTGACCAGCCTGGACAAAGTCCCCTTGAGCAGACCGATGCGCTTCAGGCCCCTCGTGATGGCGCGCACGGCCGCGTCGTGAGGATCATTCCAATGATTGCCCGGCCGGACCCTGTCGATCGCCGCGTGCTGCGCGTCCAGAACAATATCGTAAATGGCCCGCTGCTCGGCCGAGAAGCGGCCGTTGATCGGGAACGTGCGTGTGATGTCCGAGGCGTAGTAGTCGTATTCACAACCGGCATCGATCAGCAGCAGTTCGCCGTCATTGAGCCGGGCGTTATTGTCGTTGTAGTGCAGGATGCAGGAGTTGCGGCCGCCACCGACGATGGGATGGTACGACGTCCCGGTGCCCTGCCGGTGAAATTCGTGCATGAACTCGGCCTGGATTTCGTATTCCATCAGGCCGGGGCGACAGGCGCGCATGGCGCGCTTGTGGGCGCCCGCGGCGATCCGGGCCGACCGCCGCATGGCGCTGATTTCGGCGCGGCTCTTGTAGAGACGCATGTCGTGCAACAGATGGTCGAGCGCGACGAATTCCTGCGGGGTCTGCACGCCGGAGCGTGCACGGGCCCGCAGCTCGTTGACCCAGCCCATCAGCCTGCTGTCGAAATCCGGCTGCAGGCCCATGGTGTGGTAGACGCGCCCGCACTGCTCGAGGAGCCCCGGCAGGATGTCGTCGATGTCCGAGATCGGGAAGGCGTCGTCCGCACCGTATTCGGCCACCGCCCCTTCCTGTCCGGCGCGCGCGCCGTCCCATATTTCCTTCTCAGGGTCTCGTTCCCGGCAGAACAGGATGTATTCGCCCTGATCGCGGCCGGGAATCAGTACTGCTACCGCCTCCGGCTCCGCAAAGCCGGTGAGATAATAAAAGTCGCTGTCCTGCCGGAAATCGTAAGCCACGTCGCGGTTGCGGATCCGGACCGGGGCGGTAGGCATGATGGCGATGCCGCCCTTGCCCATCATGCGCATGAGCTGGCGGCGGCGCCTGGCAAACTCGTTCCTGTTCATGGGGCCTCGATACAGTACGTTGTGGAGAGAGCAAGGATAAGCCGGAGCTATCGTACCATTGCGCATTCGCGCCACGAAGAGTCGGGCCGGATATGGAAAACACCCTGCTACCCGCCATTTGACCGCGCCGGGACGCAGTTCTATATTGCGCCCATGCCCAAAGCTTCCGACGCCAGGCCTGCTTTCGAGCTCGAGCTCAAACGGCTCGAGACGCGCCTCGACGAAATCGTCGGGATCTGCAGCCAGCTTCAGGAGGAGAATCGCTCCCTCAAACAGAGGCAGGATGCGCTCTCCGCCGAACGCGCCACGCTGTTGCAGAAGAACGAGCAGGTCCGCGCCCGCGTGGAAGCGATGATAACGCGCCTCAAAGCGATGGAGCACGGCTCATGAACGAAACCTTCGCCCGCGTGAGCGTGCGCATTCTGGACAAGGAGTATCAGGTTTCCTGTCCGCTCGAGGAACGCTCGGCGCTGCTCGATTCGGCCGAGCTTTTGAACGCCAAGATGCGCGAGATCCGCGACAGCGGCAAGGTGGTCGGCCTCGATCGCATCGCGGTGATGACTGCGCTCAACCTCGCGCACGAAGTGCTCGAGGCCCGCGGCAAGGGCGAGGTGCTCGACAGCGACTTCGGCGTGCGCCTCAAGGCGATGCGCGAGCGCGTCGAGGCGGCCCTGGAGCGGGGCCAGCAGTTCGAGCTATCATGAGATAGGATTCAGTTTCCGGCGTCTCCTGCAGTGTTCGATCCGGGCCGATAGATCTTTCGATCCTAATTAATGACGCAGGGGTTGCGACTGTCGACGGCAGTGCGCAGAACCGCTTCGGGCGGGGAGCCTTAGCTGTCACGAGCGACCCCACCTATTGCTCAGGTTCGAGAGCAACGGTTCGGAACGGCACAGGCGGGAGACGCCACCCATTTCACCCGGAGTCTATCTTGGCACTCCGCGCGAGCCGCGTTGTCACCCATTCGCCCGCAGGCAAGACGCCCGGCGCCGACCGTATCCGATATACGGTCAAGCCGGGCAACGCAGCATCCGGGCGAGTGGGTGGCAACCCTTCGGGACGGTGG
>JACDCP010000321.1 GCA_013817465.1 Gammaproteobacteria bacterium
GAGCAGAACACGAAAATCAGGAATGTCCCCATTTCCCCTATCAGGTCTCCTTGTAGCTGCCGAAGCCGGCCAGGCGGGCCTGACGCGCTTGCACCAGCTCGTCCGGCGTCATGGACTCGAGCCGCGACAGATTTTCGAGGAGCGCATTCTTCAGCACTTCGGCCATGGCGTCCATGTCTCGGTGCGCGCCGCCGAGCGGCTCCTGAATGATTTCGTCGATGAGACCGAAAGACGCCAGACGATCGGCTGTGATGCCCATCGCTTCAGCGGCATCCTCGGCCTTTTCCGCGCTTTTCCAGAGGATCGACGCGCAGCCTTCCGGGGAGATGACGGAATAGATGGCGTACTGCAGCATGAGCACGCGATCGGCGACGCCGACGGCAAGTGCGCCGCCCGAGCCCCCCTCGCCGATGACCACGCCGACGATCGGCGTGCGTAGCATGGCCATTTCGAACAGGTTACGCGCAATGGCTTCGCTCTGCCCGCGCTCCTCGGCGCCGACCCCCGGGTAGGCGCCCGGCGTGTCGATGAGGGTGACGATCGGCACCTGAAAGCGCTCCGCCAGGCGCATCAGCCGCAGGGCCTTGCGATAGCCCTCCGGTTTCGGCATGCCATAGTTGCGGCGCATGCGCTCCTTGGTATCGCGCCCTTTCTGATGGCCGATGAACATCACCGTCCGGCCGTCCAGACGGCCGAGCCCGCCGACGATGGCCAAATCGTCGGCATACATGCGGTCACCGTGCAGCTCCTGAAAGCCGGGCGCGATGCGCATCAGATAGTCGAGCGTGTAGGGTCTCAGCGGGTGCCGGGCGAGCTGCGCGATCTGCCAGGCACTCAGGGACGCGAACAGGCTCTCGGTCAGGGTCTGGCTCTTTGCCTTGAGCCGCTCGATCTCTTCGCTGATGTTGACCTCGGTGTCAGTGCCGACGAAGCGCAACTCATCGATCTTGGCTTCGAGCTCGGCGATCGGCTGCTCGAAATCGAGGAATTTGAGATCCATGCGCCCGGACAGTACCGGTGCGGCGATGCGGAAACAAGCCAGGTGCCGGGCACCGGCACCTCTTTGACCGGATTGTGCGACAAGGTGTGGTGTCCTCCGCCTGGCCCAAAGAGGTGCTGGTGCCCGGCACCTCTACCGGCACCTTTTACCGTCGCGGGTAGACGACTCGCACGCCGTTGCCGCCTACCAGCCCGTTGAGCCGGTCGATGAGCTCACGGGCTGGCCTGACGCGCCACTCCCGGCCGAGCGCGAGACGCGCCCGGGCTTCGTCCCCGCGGTAGTTCACGCAGACGCCGCAAGGCCCTTCCCGGTAGGGCTGCAGGGTCTCCTTGAGCGCGCGGATGAACTGCGGTCCGCTCTCCGCGCTCGGCCAGTCGATGACCAGGCGGCGTGCATTGCGCTCGCGCGCCTCGTCGATGTCGCAGATCTCCTGCGCCGTGATCCGCCAGTCATCCAGAAAATCGTCGAATCGCAGGCTGCCGTCCACCACGAGAATGGCATCGCGGGCGATCACGTCACGGCGGCGTTGATAAAGCTCGTCGAAGACCGTGACCTCGATGCGCGCCGTATCGTCGTCGAGCGTCAGCGTGACCCGGTTGCCCCGGCGGCGTACCTCGTGCACGAGGCCTGCGATTTTCACTGACTTTGCCGCCCGCGCGCCATTGCCCGACCCCGCTTGCGGCCGCATGCCAGTCAATGAATCGATGCGGCCGCCGGTGAGATGATCGAGATCGCCGGCATAGGCATGGATCGGATGGCCGGTGTGGTAACGCCCGAGCGTTTCGCGTTCGCCGGCCAGGCGCACACGTTCGCTCCATTCCGGCAGCGCCGGCAGCGCGGCCTGCCCCTCCGGCGCCCGCGAAGCGAGGCCGAAAAGATCATTCTGGCCGGACGCGAGCGCGAGCGCGCTCTGCTCACTCAGTCGAATGGCATCCGGCAGGGCCGCCATGAGGCTGGCGCGATTCGTACCGAGACAGTCCATCGCGCCCGAGCGGATCAGCGCTTCGAGCACGCGCCGGCTGAGACGGTGCGTGGCCATGCGCCGGCAGAAGTCGACGATGTCACGAAACGGCCCGCGCGCTTCGCGCTCGGCGACCAGCGCATCGAGGACCGCCCTGCCGACCCCCCGGATGGCGCCGAGACCATAGCGGATGCTTTGCGCGGATGACACGTTGAAGCCGTAATCCGAAGCGTTCACGTCCGGCGCCTCGACTTCCAGGCCGAGGTCGTGCCGGCAATGGTGGATCAGCTCGACGACTTTGTCGGTGTGATCCATGTCGGCCGACAGCACGGCGGCCATGAAGGCGGCGGCGTGGTGCGCCTTGAGCCACGCCGTCTGGCAGGCGAGCACGGCGTAAGCTGCCGAGTGGGACTTGTTGAAGCCGTACAGCGCGAATTTTTCCATGATGTCGAAAATGCGGCTGGCGAGCGCTTCGCCGACGCCATTGCCGATCGCGCCGCGAATGAACACGGAGCGCTGCCGCGCCATTTCGCGGCCTTTCTTCTTGCCCATTGCGCGG
>JACDCP010000142.1:0-910 GCA_013817465.1 Gammaproteobacteria bacterium
CCGCCAGCACGAGTTGCTCATAAGGTTCCGCATAGTCCCAGCGGAAACGATCCGGGCGCGCGATAGTCAGCACGCCGTCCGAGGTCTGCACGACCCGGCCTTCACCGTCCTCGACGGTCTGATGAAACTCAGCTCGCAGCGTCTCGACCTCATCGAGAAACTGCTGCACGCGGGCAAGCCCCGCCTCCGGCTCCAGAGCGGCCGCGGCGCTGCTGGCAATGACAATCAGCAATGATATCGAACCCGAGGTCAAACCCGGTTTTCTCGTGGATTGTGTCAAGGCCGTGTGTCTCCCATCATACCAATCGGACCTGATCCCGATTTCAGTCGCCCGACGGAGGCGGTGGTGCGAGCACCTCACGCGCGCCGTTCGACTGCAGGGGCCCGACGATACCCGCCTCTTCCATGGTCTCCACCATACGTGCGGCCCGGTTGTAGCCGATCTTGAGCCGTCGCTGCACGCCCGAAATGGAGGCCTTGCGTGTTTCAGTGACCACGCGAACGGCTTCGTCGTAGAGCGGATCCTGCTCACCGTCCGCGGTGCCGGGCGAGCCATCCGCGAACAGGCCGGGTATTTGACCTTCCGGGCCCTCGAGAATTTCATCGAGATACGCCGGCTCGCCGCCGCGCTTCAGGTGCCGGACGACGCGGTGCACTTCCTGGTCGGAGACAAAGGCGCCATGCACGCGGGCCGGCACAGAAGTGCCCGGCGGAAGATAAAGCATGTCGCCATGGCCGAGCAGGGCCTCGGCGCCGCCCTGATCGAGAATGGTGCGCGAATCCACTTTGGCCGAGACCTGAAACGCGATGCGCGCCGGGATGTTCGCCTTGATGAGGCCGGTGATGACGTCGACCGAAGGGCGTTGCGTCGCGATGATCATGTGGATGCCGGAGGCGCGCGCCTTCTGCG
>JACDCP010000142.1:920-8214 GCA_013817465.1 Gammaproteobacteria bacterium
CTCCTCGACCTTCTTGCCGACGATCATCATCAGGTCGGCCAGCTCGTCGATGACCACGACGATAAACGGCAGCGGCTGCAGCAGCGGCCGCTCCGGCAAGTCGGCGTCATCGTCGATCAACGGCGGGGCCTGCCAGAACGGATCGGGCAGCGGCTCGCCGTGGGCCTGTGCATCCTTGACCCTGCGATTGTAGCCACCGATATTGCGCACGCCCAGCGTGGCCATCAGCCGGTACCGCCGCTCCATCTCGGCCACGCACCAGCGCAACGCATTGGCCGCTTCCTTCATATCGGTGACGACCGGCGCGAACAGGTGCGGGATGCCCTCGTAGACCGACAGCTCCAGCATCTTCGGATCGATCATGATCATGCGCACGTGCTCGTTCGTCGATTTATAGAGCAGGCTCAGGACCATGGCGTTCAACGCCACCGACTTGCCGGAGCCGGTTGTGCCGGCGATCAGCAGATGCGGCATGCGCGACAGATCGGCGACCACCGGGTGGCCGCCGATGTCCTTGCCGAGCGCGAGTGCGAGCGGCGAGCCCAGCTCATCGTAGACTCTCGAACGAAGCGTGTCGCCGAGCGTCACCAGCTCGCGCGTCTCGTTCGGAATCTCGAGCCCGACCACGGATTTGCCGGGAATGACGTCCACGACGCGCACGCTGATGGCGGACAGCGAGCGGGCTATATCGCGCGATAAATTGGAAATCTGGCTCACCTTGACGCCCGGCGCAGGCTTGAGCTCGAAACGCGTCACCACTGGCCCGGGATGCACCGCGACCACCTCGACCTCGACGCCGAAGTCGCGCAGCTTCAGCTCGACGAGTCGCGACATGGCCTCCAGCGCCTCGTCCGAGTATGCGGGCGCCTGTGCGGGCGCCTCGTCGAGCAATGACAGCGGCGGCAGCTCGTTGGCCGCCGGCGGCTCGAACAAAGGCACCTGCCGCTCCTTCTCGACGCGTTCGCTGATTTCGAGCGACGTGATCACGGGCTCGATGCGCGGTGGTTCGCGCCGCGCGACGATCCTCTGCTTTTCCCGCACGGTTTCTTGGCGGAGCTGCTTGACGCGACGGCCGGCGACCCAGAGCTCCGCGGCGCCGACCGACGAGCGCAGCGCCTCGAACAGCTTGAGCGTCGCGCGCCCGATGGCGTCGATGATGGCAAACCACGAGATGCCGAGGAACAGCGACACACCGGCCAGCCATAGCGCGAGCAACAGCAAGGTCGCGCCGAGGAAGCTCAGGATCGCCGCGAGCCCGTTGCCGACCAGATCGCCCAGGATGCCGCCAGCGGTATTCGGCAGGGCGGCGGGACTGAAATGCAGCGTGGCGAGCCCGGCGCTCGTGGCGAGCGTGAGCAGGAACCCGGCGCTGCGGAAGCCCAGCATAGTGCGCGTCATGGGCTCGCCTTCGCCGCGCCGGCGATAGATCAGCCACCCGGCGTACAGGAGCATGAGCGGAAACAGGTAGGAAGGCCTGCCGAACAGGAGAAAAAACAGATCGGCCGTCCAGGCGCCGGCCGGACCGATGGCGTTCTGCGTGGTAGCGGAGTCGCCGGTGAAGCTGAATCCCGGATCGGTCGGATCGTAGCTCGCCAGCGCGACGAGGAGGATCAGCGCCAGCGCGCTGAAGACCCACAGCGCCCCTTCGCGCAGGGCGCGCGCGATGGAATTTCCAGCGATGGCCGCCGGCGGGTGGCTGCGCGAAGCGCGGGCCATCTTATTTGAAAAGGGCGGGATGCACGATTTTGCCGTCGGCCACATTGATGCCCTTGACGAGGCGTTCGTCGTCCCGCCAGTCGCCCTTCGCGAGCCGCGCGGCATAGGGCGCGATGGCCGCCGACAGCGCCTGCGAGGCAGTGCGCGGCACCGCGCCCGGCATGTTGGTCACCGTGAAGTGAATGACATCCTCCCAACGGTAAGTAGGATCGTCGTAAGTGGTGGGCCGCGTGGTTTCCACGCAGCCTCCCTGGTCGACGGAAATATCGACGATGACGCTCCCGGCCTGCATCGCCCGCACCATTTCGGCGGTGACGACGTGCGGTGCGCGTTCGCCGGTGATGAGCACAGCGCCGACCACAATGTCCGCAGTGCGCACGGCTTCCGCGACATCTTCGGTATGCGGATAAATGCCGGTCACGTTTGCGCCGAGCTGGCGCGCCGCGAAAAGCTTTTCCCGATCCATGTCGAACACCGTGACCTCGGCGCCGAGCCCGGCTGCCACGATCGCCGCATTGCCGCCCGCGACGCCGCCGCCGAGAATCACTACCTTGCCGCGCTTCGCGGCGGGTATGCCGCCGAGCAGAATCCCCTTGCCGCCCTGTGGCTGGTGCAGCAGATGCGTGCCCACCTGAATGGAAAGACGCCCGGCGATGTCGCTCATCGGCGCCAGCAGGGGCAGGCGTCCCTTGTCGTCCTCGACGGTCTCGAACGCAACCGCCGTGAGGCCGATATCGCACAGGCGACTGGTGAGCTCGGGCAGCGCCGCCAGGTGCAGATAGCAGAACAGGAGGTGGCGTTCGCGCAAATGCTCGAGATCCGCGTCGATCGGCTCTTTGACCTTGACTACCATCTCTGCGCGCTCGTACACCGCCGCGGCAGAGTCGAGCATCGTCACGCCGACGGTTTCGAACTGCTGGTCCGCATAGCCGCTCTTGACGCCCGCCGACTGCTCGACGAAGACCTCGTGCCCCTGCCGCACGAGCTCGGCACAGGCCGCCGGAATAAGGCCGACGCGGCCCTCGAGCGGCTTCAGCTCACGTGGAACACCCACTCGCATGGCGACTCATCCTTTTTATGTTGAACTGTGCCGGGACAACCGCCATTCATGGTGCATACCGAAAAATCCATCCGTGGCTCTTTCGGTTTACCATTGCCGCTGCGGCGCCGGAAAAGGATGAATTATACATGGGCTCAAGACACAGCCGCCTGCTGATTCTCGGCTCGGGACCGGCCGGCTATGCGGCCGCTGTTTACGCAGCCCGCGCGAACCGCAAACCGGTGCTGATTACGGGCCTCGAGCAGGGCGGTCAGCTCATGACGACGACGGACGTCGATAACTGGCCCGGAGACGTCGAGGGGTTGCAGGGCCCGGCGCTCATGGAACGCATGCGGCGCCATGTCGAACGTTTCGGCACCGAGATCATCGTCGACCACATTGCCGAGGCCGACCTCGGCAGGCGGCCGTTCCGGCTCAGGGGCGACAGCGGGGAATACACTTGCGAAGCGCTCATCATCGCCACAGGCGCGCGCGCGAAATATCTCGGCCTGGAATCAGAGGAGCGCTTCCGGGGCAAGGGCGTCTCCGCCTGCGCGACCTGCGACGGCTTTTTCTTTCGCGGCCAGCCAGTGGCCGTGGTCGGCGGCGGCAATACTGCCGCCGAGGAAGCGCTCTATCTCGCGAACATCGCCAGCCACGTAACGCTCATCCACCGGCGCGACAGGCTGCGGGCCGAGGCGATTCTGCAGGATCGGTTATTTGCCGAGCGGGACCGGGGCAGGATCTCACTGCTGTGGGATCACATGGTCGATGAAGTGGTCGGCGACGAGAGCGGCGTCACAGGCCTGCGCCTGCGCAGCTCGAAAGCTCCGGCGCGCACGCGCGAGCTCGCGGTCACAGGGCTGTTCATCGCCATCGGGCACGTGCCGAACACGATGCTGTTCGACGGGCAGCTCGACATGGCCGGCGGCTATATCATCGTGCGCTCGGGACTGGACGGCGACGCGACGGCAACGAGCGTGCCGGGCGTATTCGCCGCAGGCGACGTCGCCGATCACGTTTACCGCCAGGCTGTAACGTCCGCAGGCTCAGGTTGCATGGCTGCGCTCGATGCGGACAAGTACTTCGAATCGGTTGCTACGCACACGCTCAGCGAGTCAGCTGCGTAGGACCGGTTGCAAGCGGCCAGGCGTGGAGGCCGAATGATTTCGGCCCTACAAAATTCGCGAGCTGTAGGGCGAGTTTCAACCCGCCAGAACCGGCCGAATGACTTCGGCCCTGCAAGTCATAGCGGAGTGCTCCTGAAAACCACAATCTGCCGTTCCATCGACGAAATCTCGTCGCAGGATTGGAATCGGCTCGACAGCCCGGCAAGTCCGTTTCTGAGGCACGAGTTCCTTTCGGCCCTCGAACGACACGGCTGCGTTGGCGGGAATACCGGGTGGTGTTCGCGGCACATCATTGCAAACGACCGGGCCGCCCTCGTCGGCGCCCTGCCCCTGTATGTCAAGTCCCACTCCTGGGGCGAGTTTGTATTCGACTGGGGATGGGCGCAGGTTTATCGTCAGGCAGGGCTCGATTATTACCCGAAGCTCGTGGCCACGGTGCCGTTTACGCCGGCCGGCAGCTCACGATTCCTCGTTCGGAGCGACCTCGACCGGCGAATGGTCTCAGCACGCCTGCTCGAGGCGGCGCTCACGGAAGCACGCGCGCTCCAAGCGTCGTCGCTGCATCTGCTTTTCGTCAGTGACGCGGATCGCGACCTGCTGCGCGACGCCGGATTCATTTTGCGCAAAGACTGTCAGTTCCACTGGCACAATCGCGGCTATGCCGATTTCGAGGATTTCCTCGCGGATTTCTCATCGGCCAAACGCAAGAAGGTGCGCCGCGAACGCCGGCGCGTCGCGGAGGCCGGCATCGAATTCGAGACTTTGCAGGGCAGCGCAATCGGTGAGGCTCTGTGGCAGCACATCTACGCCTTTTGCGCGAGCACGTTCACGCGGCGCGGCCAGCTTCCGTATCTGACCTACGAATTTTTTCTGGAAGTGAGCCGCACGCTTGCCGACCGGCTGATCGTTATCCTCGCGCGGCACCGCCGCCAACCCGTGGCAGCGGCGATCTGCTTTCGCAGTGAGAACACGCTCTACGGCCGTTACTGGGGCAGCGCAGCCGATCAACACAGCCTGCACTTCGAAACCTGTTATTACCAGGGCATCGAGCTTTGTATTCGCGAGCGGCTCGCGCGGTTCGAGCCGGGCACGCAGGGGGAGCACAAGATCAGCCGGGGGTTCACGCCGGCCGAGACCTGGTCGGCACACTGGCTCGCGCATCCCGCTTTCGCCAGCGCTGTGCGACATTTCGTCAAACGCGAGCGCCGTCAGGTCGATGCATACATAGCCGCCGTTCATGCGCACTCGCCGTACCGATGCGGCGCCAGCACGCCGCTCTCCGTTCCTGTGCGATGAGCACGATCCACTGGCTCAGCGCCGACACGGCTCCCGACGCGTTTCCCGATCCACAAGCCGCATTGCGTGAGCCGGACGGGCTGCTTGCCGCAGGCGGCGATCTCTCGCCGGAGCGCCTGCTTGCCGCTTATCGCAAAGGCATTTTTCCCTGGTACGAAGAAGGCCAGCCCATTCTCTGGTGGTCGCCGAACCCGCGAACGGTGCTGTATGTCGACGGCATGCACGTTTCGCGCAGCCTGCGGCGCACGCTGCGCCGGCGCACGTTCTCGGTGACAATGGATGAAAGCTTCGCCGATGTCATGACAGCTTGTGCAAGGCGCGGGGATCCGCACGGCGGCACCTGGATCACGCGCGACATGTGCACAGCCTTCGAACGTCTGTTCGAGCTCGGTCACGCACACTCGGTCGAGTGCTGGCGGAACGGCACGCTGGCCGGCGGCGTGTACGGGCTTGCGCTCGGCCGTGTGTTCTTCGGTGAGTCCATGTTCAGCCGGCACAGCGACGCTTCGAAGATCGCCTTGTACACGCTGCTCGAATTCCTGCGTGCGCGGGACTTCGTGTTCATGGATTGCCAGGTCGCGTCGCCGCATCTCACGAGCCTGGGCGCGGTGCGCCTTCCGCGTCGCAAGTTCGTCGCCGCGCTCGCAGAGCACGCGTCGGGACCGCTCGTCCCCGGGCGCTGGCGCTATCCTTGCGAATGACCGGGGGATCATTCAGAATCCGCGGCTCAATGCCGAAGGAAGACGCCATTCAGATGGAGGGGCAGGTCATCGAGACACTGCCCAACACAACTTTCCGCGTGGAGCTCGACAACGGGCACGTCGTGACTGCGCACATTTCCGGCAAGATGCGCAAGCATTACATCCGCATCCTGACCGGCGACAAGGTCACCGTCGAGCTGACGCCCTACGACCTTTCCAAGGGACGCATCGTCTATCGGGGAAGGTGAGCATTAGCAGGTTGTTGAGTTTTTCATCAGCCTATTAGGCATCGGCGAACGGGTGGCGCCGCATGATTGTCTGCTCGCGATCGGCACCGGTCGAGATAATGTCGAGCGGTGTGGCAACGATCTCCTCGATGCGTTCCAGATATCGCTGGGCATTTTCCGGCAGGTCTCCATAAGACGTGATGCCGATCGTCGATGCCTGCCAGCCCGGCAGGTCTTCGTAAATCGGCTCGATGTCGGCGTAATCATCGACGAACATCGGCGGCACGTCGAAATCCCGGCCTGAAATCCGGTAGCCGACACCGATGCGGATGCGCTCCAGATCGTCCAGCACGTCGAGCTTCGTGACACAGAGCCCCGAAACGCTGTTGAAGACGATCGAACGCCTGAGCGCAACGGCGTCGAACCAGCCGCAGCGTCGCGCGCGGCCGGTCGTGGCGCCGAATTCGGCGCCGACGCGCGCGATATGCTCGCCCAGGTCGCCTGACAGCTCGGTGGGGAACGGTCCGCCGCCGACACGCGTCGTGTATGCCTTGACCACGCCGAGCACAAAGTCAAGATGCAGCGGGCCTACGCCGGTTCCTGTCGCTGCACCGCCCGCCGTCGTGTTCGATGAGGTCACGTACGGATAAGTACCGTGATCGACATCGAGCAGAGCGCCCTGCGCGCCCTCGAAGAGCACATTCTGTCCTGCTGCACGCAGCTCGCCCAGGATCGTCGTGACATTCGCGACCAGCGGATGCAGCCGCTCAGCCGTCGCCAGTGCGTCCTCGAGCACCTTCTGGAACGACACGGTGCCCACCTTGAAGTAGTGGCGCAGCACAAAGTTGTGATAGTCGAGCACTTCACCGAGCTTGGCCGCGAAGCGCTCACGATGGAACAAGTCGGAAACCCGCAGCGCGCGCCGCGCCACCTTGTCCTCGTAAGCCGGGCCGATGCCCCGCCCGGTCGTGCCGATTGCCGCTGACCCGCGCGCATGCTCGCGCGCCTTGTCGAGCTCGACGTGCGAAGCCAGAATCAGGGGGCAGGCTGCGCTCACGCGCAGGCGTTCCGGAACCGGTACACCCCTGGCCTCGAGGTGGTCTATTTCCTCGAGCAGCGCCGGTACGGACAACACGACGCCGTTGCCGATCAGGCACTGCACGTCGGCGCGCAGGATGCCGGAAG
>JACDCP010000143.1 GCA_013817465.1 Gammaproteobacteria bacterium
TCACCATGGCGACGCCGCTCGACGCCGTGAAGACAGGCCTCGGTCAGGCCAGAACCCTCGCCGAAATCGGCGCGAGCCCGGTGTTCGGCGATTTCGGCGGGCGCGGCTGGGAATGGATCAACAACTGGTTTGCGCTCGGCGGCCTCTGGCTGCTCTACAAGGGCGTGATCCGCTGGCACATTCCCGTCAGCATGCTGGCCGGCCTGATCGCCATGGCTGCGTTCTTTCATATCCTGGATCCGGATATGCACCCATCGCCGGCATTTCACGTCTTCGGCGGAGCGGCCATGATCGGCGCATTCTTCATCGCGACCGATCCGGTGACTGCGGCAACGACCGTGCGCGGCCGGCTCATCTACGGCGCCTCGATCGGCGTGCTGACCTATGTGATCCGGCGCTGGGGCGGCTATCCCGACGGCGTCGCGTTTGCCGTGCTCATCATGAACATGTGCGTGCCGGTCATCGATCATTTCACACGGCCGCGTGTGTACGGGCATGGACGCCGTTAGTCGCGCCGCCTGGAAGCGCGCATTTGCCGGCGCGGCTCTGCTCGCCCTGTTCGCCGTCATCGGCGCGGGCACGCTGGCGCTCACCGAATGGCTGACGCGCGAGCGCATCGCGGCACGCGAACGCGTGTATACGCTGGAAACGCTCAACGCCGTTCTCGCCGCCGCTCGCTACGACAACGATCTGATGAAAGATCTCATTACGGTGCGTGAGCCGGAGCTGCTCGGCACGCCCGCGCCGGTGCCGATCTATCGCGCACGCCGCAACGGGCGGCCGGTGGCAGCCATCCTGCTGCCCGTTGCTCCCGACGGTTACTCAGGCCCGATTCGCCTGATGGTCGGCATCAACGTCGACGGCAGTGTCTCCGGCGTGCGCGTCACCGCGCATCGCGAGACGCCTGGGCTCGGCGACGGCATCGAGATCGGGAAAAGCGACTGGATCCGGCAGTTCACGGACCGCTCTGTCAGCGACGTCGACGAATGGGCGGTCGCTCGCGACGGCGGCGAATTCGATCAGCTCAGCGGGGCCACCGTCACTTCGCGAGCGGTCGTCGAAGCGGTGCGAGACGCCTTGTTATACTTCGATTCGCACCGCGAGCAGATTTTCGCCGCGCCGACGGAACCTTCCCCGCCATGAACGACAGCTTCGCCGACATCATTCGCGACGGCCTTTGGCGGCGCAACGTCGGCTTGGTGCAGCTCCTCGGCCTGTGTCCCCTGCTCGCGGTCAGCACGAGCTTCATCTACGGGCTCGGCCTCGGCCTTGCCACGACCGCAGTGCTGCTCGGCTCGAACATCGCCGTCTCTTCGATCCGCCGCATCGTGCCGCGTGAAATCCGTATCCCTGCTTTCGTGATGATCATCGCCTCGCTGGTGACTGCAGTCGAGCTGCTCACGAACGCGTACCTGCACGAGCTGTACCGCATACTCGGGATCTTCATACCGCTTATCGTGACCAATTGCGCGATCATCGGCCGCGCCGAGGCCTTCGCCTCGCGCAATGGCATCGTCCCCTCGGCGCTGGACGGCCTCATGACCGGACTCGGTTTCACGCTGGCCCTCGTGCTGCTCGGCAGCCTGCGGGAGATCGTCGGAAGCGGCACACTGTTCGCGAATGCCGACCTGCTGTTCGGGCCCTGGGCCGCCGTGCTCGAGCTCACGCTGATCCCGGCTTACGGCGGCTTCGTGCTCGCCTTGCTGCCGCCGGGCGCGTTCTTCGGGCTGGGGCTGTTGATCGCGCTCAAAAACGTTATCGAACGGCGCGCGGCCGAGCGCGTGAGGCCAGCCATGCCGGTCGCCGTCGAACCTTGAACGACCGCAAACGGGCCGAGATTTTTGCGCGCCTGAAGGCCGCGAATCCGGATCCGCGCAGCGAGCTTCGCTTCGCCAGCGAATTCGAGCTGCTGGTGGCCGTCATACTTTCCGCACAGGCAACGGACAAGGGCGTGAACAAGGCCACGGAAAAGCTTTTCGCCGTCGCCAATACGCCTGAGACCATCGTCGCGCTCGGCCTTGCAGGCCTCAAACGCCATATCCGCAGCATCGGTCTCTACAACAATAAGGCGAAGAACATCCTGGCGACGGCTAAGGCGCTCGTGGCGCAGCACGGCGGCCGCGTGCCTCGGGACCGCGCAGCGCTCCAGGCGCTGCCGGGTGTAGGCCGCAAGACGGCGAATGTGATGCTGAATACAGCCTTCGGCCAGCCGACGATTGCCGTGGATACGCACATCTTCCGGGTCGCGAATCGCACGCGGCTGGCGCGCGGCAAGACACCCCTCGAAGTCGAGCGCCGTCTGCTGAGACACACGCCGGAAGAGTTCCGACTGGGCGCCCATCATTGGCTGATCCTGCACGGGCGATACACTTGCATCGCACGGGCACCGAAATGTAGTATATGTATTATCAATGACTTATGTGAGTATCCTGACAAATTACTGTAGAATGTCCCTTTCCCCCGGCAGTGGGCAGGGCGCGGGGCCGGTGCGCTGATGACACTTTTTTCGAGCGACAGGACTGCCCTGCGCCGCTTCATTTTTGAAGTCTGGGCGAAACGGCTGGCGCGAACACCGCTCGAGCCACTCGAGGCTCTGGTAGCCGATGTCATCGACGTTCATCCGGAATATCACGCGTTGCTCGAGCGCGGCGATCGGGACATCGAGCGGGAGTTTCCGCCCGAGTCCGGCATGAGCAACCCGTTCCTGCACATGGCAATGCACATCGCGATCCGCGAGCAGGTCGCCGCGGATCGCCCGGCGGGCGTATATGAAGTGCATTCGACGCTCACCGCGCACCTCGGCTCGCCAGTCAAAGCCGAGCATCGGATGATCGAGTGTCTCGCTGAATCGCTATGGACGGCGCAGCGCGCCGGCGTGCTGCCCGACGAGCAGGCATACCTGACATGCATCACGCGCCTCGTCCGCGCGTAGGACAAAATTCATTCGGCCGGCGGAAATCCGCCCTGCAGGCGGCCCGCACGACGACACCCAGGGCCGAATTCATTCGGCCAACCGCGCCGTATACGCACAAGGAGGCGAGACCATTCGGTGCGCGGTTGCCTGCGATACATTCGTGGACTGCGAATTGCCTCTTCACCGACGCGGTGATAGGTGCGCGGTTGCCTGTGCGAACATTATTGGATCTGAGCGCCGCGTGTAATAATCGGATGGCTTCCACGGTCCCAGAGATTGACATGAATGAACGCTATCCAGTCAGCGGCGCCGGTATCGGGCTGCGCCGCTCCATGCTCGGCGCGCTGATGCGCGATCCGCCGGATGAAGTCGACTTCATGGAAGTCGCTCCGGAGAACTGGATCGGTGTCGGCGGCGCGCTCGGGCGCAAGCTGCGTTTCTTCACGGAACGCTATCCGTTCGTCACCCACGGTCTTTCGCTGTCGCTCGGCAGCCCGGCCCCGCTCGACGAAGATCTCGTCCGGCGCGTGAAGGCGTTTGTCGACACACACGCCATCCGCAGTTACACCGAGCACCTGAGCTATTGCAGCGACGACGGACACTTGTACGACCTGATGCCGATCCCGTTCACCGAAGGGGCCGTGCACCACGTGGCTGCACGGATCCGCCGCGTGCAGGACATACTCGAGCGGCGCATCGCGGTGGAGAACGTCTCCTACTATGCGGCGCCCGGCCAGGAGATGGACGAAATCGATTTCATCAACGCCGTGCTCGAGGAAGCCGATTGCGATCTGCTGCTCGACGTCAACAATATTTACGTCAACAGCATCAACCATCATTACGATGCGCAGGCTTTCCTGACCGCCCTTCCGGCCGGCCGGGTTGTTTATTTTCACGTCGCCGGCCACTACGTGGAGGCCGAGGACCTGCGTGTCGACACACACGGCGCGGACGTCTGCGATCCTGTCTGGTCTCTGCTCGACAAGGCTTACGAGCATTGCGGCGTCGTGCCCACGCTGCTCGAGCGGGACTTCAATATTCCGCCGTTGCCCGAGCTTTACAAAGAAGTGGCAACCGTTCGCGCGCTCCAGGAAAAGTGGCGCGGCCCTGACGCTGCACGCGCATCCCATGGCTGAGATCGCTCCGTTTATCGCTCAACAGTATGCGTTCGCGGCGCACTTGCGTGACCCCGAGCGCAACCCGGCGCCGGCCGGCATCGAGGACCGGCGACTCGAGATCTACCGCGACCTGTTTTTCAACAACGTCTCCGCCCTGCTCGCGGGCACGTTCCCGGTCCTTCACAAGGTCCTCGGCGAGGAGGCGTGGCGCAAGCTCATGCGCGATTATTTCTCGCGCCACGAATCCCACACGCCGTTTTTTCTGGAGATGCCGCAGGAGCTCATCCGTTTTCTTCAGGACGAACGCGGTGAGCATGCCGAAGATCCGCCGTTCCTGACCGAGCTCGCGCACTACGAATGGGTGGAGCTCGCGCTGTCGATCGACGAGACCGAGCCGGAGCTGGAAAGCATCGATCGCGACGGCGATCTTCTGACGGGTCACCCCGTCAAATCGCCGCTCGCCTGGTCGCTGACTTACTCGTATCCCGTGCACCGCATCTCTCCGGAATATCGGCCCGACGCGCCCGGCGAGCAGCCGACGTTTCTCGTCGTTTACCGGAATCTGGCGGACAAGGTCGGCTTCATCGAGGTCAATCAGATCACCGCACGGCTGCTCGAGCTGCTGGACGCCGATGAAACGTCGACCGGCCAGAGTGTGCTCGCGCGCATCGCCGGCGAGCTCTCGCATCCGAATCCGGCGGCAGTCGTACGCGGCGGCGTCGAGATCATGGAGAACCTGCGCCGGCACGATGTCATCCTGGGTGTCCGGAAGCCTGCGGGGGAGGAACCGTGCACCGGCTGACGATGACCTGGGATGCCCTTACGGGAGCCTCGAACCGCATCGGCGAATGGATTGCACCACTGGCTTTGCGCATCGTGCTCGGCTGGGAATATTATGAATCCGGCCGCGAGAAGTTCCGCGGCGAGAACTGGTTCGGCCAGGTCCAGGATCGGTTTCCGTGGCCATTCAGCGTCGTTCCGCCGGATGTGAGCTGGTTCCTCGCCACCTGGACCGAGCTCATCGGCGCTATCTGCCTTCTCATCGGCCTGTTCACTCGCTTCTGGGCGTTCTCGCTGATCGTCCTCACGATCGTGGCCATCGCTGCCGAACACTGGCCGGTCAGCTACGACAATTTGAGCGAGCTGTTGCAAGGCTATGTCATCACCGATCAGGGCTTCGGCAACTACAAGCTGCCGTTGATCTTCGTCGTAATGCTCCTGCCGCTGCTCTTCACCGGCGCGGGCAAGGCAAGCATGGACCACCTGCTCCATCAGCGGCTCCACCGCTGAGAAACACCACCATTGAGCCGATACCTGAAATATCGTACGATACGCCTTAATTGATACGTACGTACGACGCGATGCGATACTCTATCTCGGCGCTGCGGGCCAACCTGTACAAAATCATCGACCAAGTCTTGGAAACGGGGGTGCCGGTCGAGGTCGTGCGACGTGGCCGGCGGGTCCGCATCATCCCCGACAAGCCGCGCGACAAGCTAGCCTGCGTTCGAGAACAGCCCGATCTGCTGATTGGCGACCCAGAGGACATCGTGCACCTGGAGTGGTCCGATCAATGGCGGCCGTAGTCCACCTGGACACGCATGTCGTCATCTGGATAAAAACTGCCCAGAACCGCCTGCCGCCTGCGGTTCGGCGGCAATTAAACGAAAAGCAGTGTCTGATTTCTCCTGCGGTCCAACTCGAGCTGCAATTTCTCCATGAGATCGGGCGCCTCCGGCCGGCGGCCAGCGATCTGGTGCGCGAGCTCTCTACCAAAATGGGATTGCAGCTCGATACCACGCCGTTTGTGCAGGTGATGGAACGCGCGCTCGACTGGCCTTGGACTCGGGATCCCTTCGATCGTCTGATTTGCGCCCAGTCGCTTGCCGCCGACGCACCGTTACTGACGCGGGATGAGACAATTCGTTCCCGGCTGCCCCTCGCGATGTGGGATTGAGCGGGAATGAGGGTTTTCGTCGAAGGCAGCGGAATACCTGACGTATCAGCCGAACGTCGACCCGCCGGCTTATCAAAAAAGCAGCGAGGCAACAAAGTCACGAATTTGCTCGGAGGAGAACTCGATAGATTCACACGAAGCGCCCGGCTATACCGAAAGTGGAAGCAGCAACAACCAGACCTCGAGGGACCGGAACTGGATGAAGACTCCGCGGAAGCCGCCGCCACTTTGGAGGAAGCGGAGGAATCTGCTTGGTCGGAGATTGAGAATTACCTCACTCGGATGAATCCATACGATTTTTAAAATGTCGTGGCGGGCCTTCTGCGCGGTATGGGGTACTACATTGCGTGGATCTCGCCTCCAGGTCCAGACGGAGGCACGGACATCATGGCGCACGCTGATGCGTTGGGCATAAGCGGACCGAGAATAAGAGTGCAGGTCAAGCGCAGAGCCGACAAAATTGCTGTACAGGATGTCCGCTCTTTCATGGCGATCCTCGGAGAAGGGGATGTGGGTCTGTTTGTTTCGATCCGCGGTTTTACCAAAGACGCGGAAGGTACCGCGCGAAATCAGGAGAAGAGGCGTGTAACCCTTCTGGATCTCCGCGCTCTCTTCGAATTATGGGTGGAGCATTACGATCAAATTCCGGAAACGTATCGCCGATTGCTGGCGCTCAAACCCGTGCACTTTTTAGTACTGGATGAATGATTGTTGCGCCAATCGGCCATCCAGCACGTGAATATCGTGCTGCCAAGTCAAATCGTAACTGAACATCCATCTGTTTTTTATCGTCCTGTTATATACAGATCGGTCAGCGTCCCGTCGTAGGCTTCCGCTGCGAAGGCGACCGTTTCGGACAGCGTCGGGTGCGGATGGATGGTGAGGCCGATGTCGGCCGCGTCGCAGCCCATTTCGATCGCCAGCGCGACTTCCGAAATCAGATCGCCAGCGTTGGTGCCGACAATGCCTGCGCCGATGGCCCGCCCGGTCTTCTTATCGAACAGGATTTTGGTGATGCCTTCATCGCGACCGAGGGCGAGCGAGCGGCCGCTCGCCGCCCAGGGAAACACGCCCTTGCCATAATCGAGTCCGTCCGCCTTTGCTTCTTCCTCCGTCACGCCGGCCCAGGCGATTTCGGGATCCGTGTAAGCGACCGCCGGAATGACGCGCGCATCGAAGGCGCGTTTATCGCCATGAGCGACTTCTGCGGCCACCTTGCCTTCATGTGTGGCCTTGTGTGCCAGCAGCGGTGCGCCGGCGATGTCGCCGATGGCAAAGATGTGCTCGACGTTTGTGCGCATGTGTTTGTCGACAGGTATGAAGCCGCGTTCGTCGACATTCACGCCAGCGTTTTCGGCCGAAACAGCCTTACCGTTCGGCCGCCTGCCGATCGCGACCAGCACGCGACCGTAAAGCTGCGGCTCCGGCGCATTCTCTCCCTCGAAGCTGATGCGGATGCCGTTGGGCTCGGCCCTGGCCGAAGCCACCTTCGTGCCTGTGATGATGCGCTCGTAACGCTTCTGGATGCGTTTTAGCAGCGGCTTCAAAAGATCGCGGTCCGTGCCGGGCATCAGCGTATCCGTCAACTCGACGACGGACACGCGCACCCCGAGCGCATCGTAGACGGTCGCCATCTCGAGACCGATGATGCCGCCGCCTATCACCAGCAGGCGCTCGGGAAGCTCGGTCAGCTCCAGCGCGGCTGTTGAATCCATGATGCGCGGGTCGTCGGGCAGGCCAGGCAGGCGTGCAGATTCCGAGCCGGCCGCGATGATGCATTTCTCGAATGCAACAAGCTGTTTGCCATCGGCGCCGTCCACTTCGATCCGGCTCGCCGACAGAAAGCGGCCCACGCCGTGCAAGACCTGGACCTTGCGCTGCTGCGCGAGCGTCGTCAGCCCGCCGGTGAGCCGGCCGACGACGCGGTTCTTCCAGGCGCGCAGCTTGTCGGCGTCGATCACGGGCATTCCGAAATGTATGCCGTGCGACGACATTTCGCGTGCTTCTTCGATGACACGCGCCGCGTGCAGCAATGCCTTGGACGGAATGCAGCCGGCATTGAGGCAGACCCCGCCCAGTGCCTCCCAGCGTTCGACGAGCGTCACCTGCATGCCGAGATCGGCGGCGCGGAATGCTGCCGTATAGCCGCCGGGCCCTGCGCCGAGTACGAGCAGTTGCGCCTGGAGGACGGGTTTGTCCGTCATATCC
>JACDCP010000322.1 GCA_013817465.1 Gammaproteobacteria bacterium
ATGAAAGCGTCCTCGAGTTCCATCGGCAGCAGGTCCGGATCCGGAAAATACCGGTAATCGTTCGCTTCTTCCTTGGAACGCATCGGCCGCGTTTCGTTTCGATTCGCGTCATAAAGGCGCGTCTCCTGCACGATGGCGCCGCCTTCCTCCATCACCGCGATCTGGCGCGCCACCTCGTAATGGATGGCCTTCTCGATGAACCGAAACGAATTCAGGTTCTTGAGCTCCGTGCGGGTGCCGAGCTTCTTCTCGCCCGTCGGACGGATGGACACGTTGGCGTCGCAACGGAACGAGCCCTCCTGCATGTTCGCATCGGAAATCTCGAGATAGCGCACCAGGGTGTGCATTTTCTTCATGTAGGCGACCGCTTCCGCCGCGGAACGCATGTCGGGCTCGGAGACGATTTCGAGCAGCGGCGTGCCCGCGCGATTGAGGTCGATGCGCGTGGTGTCCGTCTGTCCTTCGTGCAGCGATTTTCCCGCGTCTTCCTCGAGGTGCGCGCGAGTGATGCCGACGGTCTTCACGGTGCCGTCCTCGAGCGCGATGTCGAGCTGGCCGTCGTGCACGATCGGCAGCTCGTATTGGCTGATCTGGTAGCCCTTCGGCAGGTCGGGGTAGAAATAATTCTTGCGCGCGAATATCGAGCGGCGGGCGATTTCCGAACCTGTCGCAAGACCGAACTTGACCGCCATGCGCACGACCTCTCCGTTCAGCACGGGCAGCACGCCGGGGTAGCCCAGGTCGATGGCGCAGGCCTGGGTGTTGGGCTCGGCGCCGTAGGCCGTCGCGGCGCCGGAGAAGATCTTGCTCCGGGTCGCGAGCTGCACGTGGATCTCGAGCCCGATGACGGTTTCCCAGCTCATGCGGCCGCCTCGACGTAACCGGCGGGCGCATGCGTGTGCCAGTCGGTTTCCCGCTGGTACACGTGCGCAAAGTTCAACAGGTCGGCCTCGGCGAAATGCCGCCCGATGATCTGCAAACCGACCGGCAGGCCCGTCACTTCACCGCAGGGAACGGAAACTGCCGGCAGGCCGGCGAGCGGCGCGCCTATCGTGTAGATATCGTTCAGGTACATGGTGACCGGGTCGCCGGTTTTCGCGCCGATGTCGAAGGCCGGCGTTGGCGTCGTCGGCCCCATCAACACGTCGACTTTCTCGAACGCTGCCGCAAAATCCTGCGCGATGAGCTGGCGCACTTTCTGCGCCTGCAGATAATAAGCGTCATAGTAACCGGTCGAAAGCACGTATGTGCCGGTCATGATGCGGCGCTTGACCTCGGCGCCGAAGCCCTCGCCGCGGGTGCGCTTGTACATGTCGAGCAGGTTGCGCGGATCTTTCGCGCGATGGCCGAAGCGCACGCCGTCGAAACGCGACAGGTTCGACGAGCATTCCGCAGGTGCGACGACATAATAGGTGGGCACCGAGAGGTGCAGATGCGGCAGCCGCAGCTCGACGACCTCCGCGCCGAGCTTCTCGAGCACATTGAGCGCCGCCTGCACGCAGGCGGCGTTATCGTTGTCGAGGCCCGGATCGAAAAACTCCCGCGGCACGCCGATTTTTCGTCCGGCGATGCCGGAGCCGAGAGCGGCACGGTAATCGGGCACTGGCTCCCTGGCGCTGGTCGAATCGCGCGGATCGAAGCCGGCCATCGCGCCCAGCATGAGCGCCGCATCCTCGGCGCTGCGCGTCAACGCGCCCGCCTGGTCGAGGCTGGAGGCGAAAGCGATCATGCCGTAACGCGACACGCGGCCGTAGGTCGGCTTGAAGCCCATGAGGCCGGTCAATGCGGCCGGCTGACGGATCGATCCGCCGGTGTCGGTGCCGGTCGCTGCCGGCACCAGCCGCGCGGCGACCGCGGCGGCCGAGCCGCCCGAAGAGCCGCCGGGGACCTTCGCCGGATGCCACGGATTTTTCACCGGCCCGTAGTAGCTCGATTCGTTGGAGGATCCCATTGCGAACTCGTCCATGTTGGTCTTGCCGATCAACACGGTGCCCGCATCTTTCAGGCGCGCGACGACAGTCGCATCGTAGGGCGCGATGAAGTTGTCGAGGATTCGCGAGCCGCAGGTCGTGCGAATCCCGTCGGTGCAGAAAATATCCTTGTGCGCGATGGGAATGCCCGTAAGCGGGCCGGCCTCACCGCGGGCTATGCGCTGATCGGCTGCGCGCGCAGCGGCGAGCGCTTCCTGCGGCACCACCGAGATGAAGCAGTTCAGCGCGCCGGCGAAACGCTCGATACGCGCCAGGCAGTGCCGTGTCAGCTCTTCGCTGCTGAAACGCCGGTCGGCGAGATCGCGAGCGAGCTCGGCCAGGGTCATTTCATGCATCATCAAATCCTGCAGGCCGAATTATTCGGCCGGAGATGGCGGGTTGCATACCGCCCAACCGAACCGATGAGGCAAACTCACGCGCCAGCGTCCGAAGCGCGGTTGCCTGCGGTAAGTAAAATGGGACGTTCCTGATTTTCGCTCTGCGAAAA
>JACDCP010000323.1 GCA_013817465.1 Gammaproteobacteria bacterium
GGCCACACCGCTCCCAAGACCAGAGAGATCATCAAAAAAGCCATGGGCGGCGTGCTGTTCATCGACGAGGCTTATTACCTTTACAAGCCCGAGAACGAGCGCGACTACGGTCAGGAGTCAATTGAGATTCTATTGCAGGTCATGGAAAACAACCGCGACGATCTGGCCGTGATCCTTGCCGGCTACAAGGACAAGATGGATCGCTTCTTCCACAGCAATCCCGGCATGCGCTCACGCATCGCGCACCATATCGACTTTCCCGATTACTCGGCGGACGAGCTGATGGCCATCGCCAAGCTGATGCTCGCCGAGCAGAATTACCGATTCAGTGAAGAGGGCGAGCAGGCGTTTGCCGAATACATTCCACTGCGTATGAAACTGGAGCACTTCGCCAATGCGCGTTCGATCCGCAATGCGCTCGACCGATCACGCCTGCGTCAGGCGAATCGCCTGTTTGCCAGCAGCGGCCGGAAGCTGACCAAGATCGATCTCATTACCATCGAAGCAGAGGACATTCGTGCGAGCCGGGTCTTTCAAGAAGGCCGGCCCGATCTCGACGGCGACGAAGGTTCGGATCGGACCGCCGCCGGCAAGCCGCCGAAACGGGTCGTAAACCACAAGGAATCTCCGCACAAGTCCGTGTAAATGACGGCCGCCAGTCTGGAGCGGCGAAGTAACACGGTCGGATTTTGTCACGGATATACCGTGAGTATGGACAGCGAAAGTGCTCGAGGGCCCGCCTGCCGTCAGGGCGTGATCTGTACCAGCGCGATGCCGTTGCTTCTGTAGACGGTCCTGGGAGCGTCTGCCGTCGACATGCCGTTACGCGATCCCCACCGCTGGCTCTCCCTGCGCAGTCGGGCGCTCGCGTTCGATTGCCCCGTCTGCCTGGTCGGCCTGATGTTCGGATGCGATCAGCGAGTAGAACACCGGCACGACGAACAAGCGTCGTGTCGCGCAATTTGAAGGATCCCGAAGCTGCCACCTGCTCTCCGGCGAGCAGTCCCTCGTAGAGGTCCGTCAGGTGCAGGAGATGTCCGATTTCCCTGCCGATGTTCAGGAGGCTGCGGCCGGGTTGCCCGAGATGCAGAAAAAGTCGGGGCAACGGAAGGAGAATCGTCATGGGTAGCCCCCGTCGTCCACTGGGAGCTGATGTCGAAGGATCCGGCGAAAGTATCGGAGTTCTATAAGAAGATCTTCGGCTGGAAGATCCAGCACCGGCCCGAATTGAACTACCGCATCGTCGAAACGGGCGGCGAGGGCGGCATCAACGGCGGCATCGTGCAGCCCGAGCACGAAGGGCCCTGGCCCGGCAACATGCTCTTTTATATTGCCGTCGACGACCTCGCCGCCTACCGCAAGCGCATCGTCGCAGCCGGCGGCAAAATATGCGTCGAGGAGCAGGATGTGCCCGGCATGGGCGCGTTTTCGCTGTTCACGGATCCCGAAGGGCGAATGATGGAACTGTGGAAGAGCACAACGACCTGAACCCGGTTGCGGTTATTCGAAGCCGCGTTTCGCGCTCGAAACCTTCAAGCTCAGGACCAGAACGTTGTCCGGCAGCGCCGGGTTCTGCTCCGGCGAGCGAAGAAGTGTAAACCGGAAGAGCTTGTCGAGTCGGGTCGACATGGCATATTATGCCAATAGCTAAGCAGGCCACAATTGAGGTCCCAATGCCGACACGCAATGTCGTTCTCACCGAACATCAGGCGGATCTGGTCGAGCGGCTCGTTGGGTCCGGGCGCTACCAGAACGCCAGCGAAGTGTTACGCGAAGGGCTGAGGTTGATCGAGCGTCTCGAGGCGGAGGAGAAGATCCGCCTCAAGGCGTTGCGCGAAGCTGCACGCATCGGTGCGGTCGATATCGACGCGGGACGGTTCCGGGAATTCGAATCGCCAGCCGCGCTCAACCGCCATCTGGCGTCGTTGGTTGACAAAACCATGGGCGGGAAAAATTCCAGCTGACGACAAGGGTACGCCCTGGCGAGTGCGTCTCACGGCTGCCGCCGAAGCCGATTACCAGAATATTCTGCGGTGGACGACTGAGCGATTCGGCGAGGCGCAAGCGCGCGTCTATGCGAAGACCTTGTCTGCGGCATTGGAGGAGCTGAACGCCGGCCCGAAAGCATTGGCGCCAAAGCCCGCAACGACATCGTCAAGGGACTGTTCACGCTCCATGTCGCTCGCCATGGCCGTAAAGGACGTCATTTCGTGATCTTCCGGATTGGCCACCATCAAGAGCAAGAGGTAATCGAGGCTCTGCGGCTCCTCCACAACGCCATGGACATGTCACGCCATGTGACCCCGGCCACCGACCCATGACGCCGCAATTGGCCGATGCGTCGATTTGGGCTACCGGCGCGGTGAATTGTTGCAGACACAGGTATCAATTGGCACACAGAACCCGCTATTCGGTCGCGAGAGCACAGGAATTTGCACATGAAGCCGGCCCTCATAGGGTTTTCGTTCGACGAGAAT
>JACDCP010000144.1 GCA_013817465.1 Gammaproteobacteria bacterium
CCTCTCGTTCGTGTGCAATGTTCAACAGACATTGGTGGCACTATGATGCCGAAAATCGAGCGGGAGGAGTCCATCCCATCATTGGAGCGGACGGTGACAGTCAGGGCGTGTTTTCTAAGGGTTCATCTCGCCGCCGCTGCGGCGTCGTTCTGAAGTCTTACATGACTATCTCCACTGTCTTGCAAATGAAATATATCTGGAACTTCTAGGATGAGAACATGAAAAAGTCGGGCGCAAGCCAAGGCCAGTCGGCATCGGAGCTCATCTCGAAAAGAATCGCCGAACTCGGGGACTGGCGCGGGGAAACCCTCGGCATAATGCGCAAGCTCATCAAGGAAGCAGACCCGGACGTCGTCGAGGAGTGGAAGTGGATGGGCACTCCGGTTTGGTCGCACGAAGGCATCATCTGCACTGGCGAATCCTACAAGAATGTCGTGAAGCTTACCTTCGCCAAGGGCGCGTCTCTGAAGGATCCGGCCCGTCTTTTCAACTCGAGTCTCGACGGAAACGTACGCCGCGCGATCGACATCCACGAAGGAGAAGAAGTTGACGAGCCCGCCTTCAAGGCGCTCGTTCGCCAAGCCGTCGCCCTCAACAGTTCTGGCTTGGTCGGCATCGGTCTGGACGAAGGCGTATAAATCGAACCTGGCGCCTGCTGATCCAGTGCTTCATGCGGTCGCTGTAATTAAATTCTTGGCGGCGATATACCCATCGCGCTGCCGACTCTCATCATAACGGCCGCAAGCCACAGTAGCGACAGGCCCGGCTCGGTATCCAGATCACTGGTGCGGCGAAGATTCAGACCGTGGGAGGTGACAGATGACAACGAACGATGGGTCCATTCGCGCAACTGGCCGATGTCTCTGTGGGTCGGTCAGGTATTCCGTACGCGGCCCGTTGCGCTCCACAGTCACGGCATGCCATTGCAGAAGCTGCCGCCGGTTCACTGGCGGCCTCTGGACAGGAACTGTCGCTCGACAGGAGCACGTTGTCATCGAAGAGAGCGGGTCGCTGAAGTGGTATCAATCGTCAGCACATGCGAAACGGGCCTTCTGCAGCAACTGTGGTTCGAGTTTGTTCTGGCAGGGGCTGGAAGAGCCCCTTTTCTCGATCGCGGCAGGTTCTCTCGACGAGCCCACTGGCCTCAAGCTCGCCTGTCACGGCTGGACATCCGAGGCAGCCGATTACTGGGATTTCAGTCCGGACGTGCCACTGAGAAGCGGGCCGTCGGGGCTGGGGCCCCCGGAAGCGGGTTGAGGGAACTGCGTCGCGGACAGCCAGCGCCTGTATGGAAATCGTGACCCGAAGATTCGGAATGGTTCGGCGCTGAAGTGGCTGCCACTCGTCCGGGTCCGGCGTGGATGTCCAAACATGGTTGGAGCGAAGTGGATTGGCGGATCACGCGAGACCGGTGGGAGCTGGGTGCGGCCGAGACGAAAGTATGACGCTGGGTTCACACGGCAACACGATTCGAAAGGCCGCCTTGCTCGTCTACAACCCCGAAGGCAAATACAGGGAGCTGTGACAGTCGGAAGTCCAGGAACCTCTAAATAATTTGTCGCACCGGCGGAAGCCGGTGTCCAGGCTCTTGAAGACACTGGATTCCGCTTTTCGCCGGAATGACGGAATCGTGATCGATCAGCGATTCTTGACGGCGGACCGAACGGCAAAAACCGTCGTGTGCTCGGTCGTCACACGACCGGCCGGGATCGATTCATCCCCGTCGAGCAGGCGCGCGAGCACTTCCGCTTTCTGGGCCTCGATAACGAGCCAGAGCCGTTCACGGGCACGGTTGAGCATCGGGAAGGTCATCGTCATGCGTCGCCGGCGCTGATACAGGCCGGTTACGGCCACTTCACGATTCTCGATCCCGAGGACGGGGTCATCGGGGATCAGCGACGCGGTGTGCCCGTCGCCGCCGATGCCGAGGTGCACCAGGTCGAGCACTGGCGGCGTGCCGGCAATTTGTTCGAGGGTGCGCTGATAAGTCGACGACGCAACCACCGGATCCGACTCCTCGACGGGCATGGGATGAGCCTGTGCAGCCGGAATGCCGGCTCGAGCCAGCAGGTTGGTGTCGAGCCCCGTCAAGTTTCGATCCGTGTGCCCGGCGGGCGCGATGCGTTCATCGACCTGGAACACATGCACGAATTTCCAGGGCAGACTCTCTTCGGCGAACGCGCGCAGCATGCCGGCTGGTGAATGGCCGCCACTGAAAGCGACGAGGAACCGCCTGCGAGCGGCGATGCTCGCGCGCGCGCAACACGCGATATACGCGGCTGCGGCACAAGATGCCGCGCCGGCAGAATCGAAAGCCTCCAGCTTCACGCGCATCTGCTCCGGCAGTCACACGCCGCGTCAGCCGCACCGGCTTTGTGCCCGTTTCGGGTTGTGCCAACCCCCGAACTCGGCCGTCAGCTTCTCCGCCGCCTCCGGTCCCCATGAGCCGGGCTTGTAGACTTCGACCGGTGACTTCCTGTTGAGGATCGGCTCCACGATGCGCCAGGCTGCCTCGACGCCGTCCTGTCGCGCGAAGAGCGTCGGGTCGCCTTCCATGGCGTCGCCGATCAGACGCTCGTAGGCGTCCATTTCATCGGCTCCCTCGCTGCAGACGAAAAGCTCGGTTTCGCGGCCTTTCATTTTTTCGCCCGGCTCCTTGGTGCGCGCACCGGCAGCGATGGCCACTTGCTTCGGCCCGAGCCGGAAGCGGAAGTAATTGGCCTGATCGGGTAACGGTTCGTCGAAAATATTGTGCGGCGGCCGGCGTAGCGTTACGAGCACTTCCGTTGCGGTGACGGCGAGGCGCTTTCCGGCGCGGATGAATATTGGCACGCCCTGCCAGCGCCACGAATCGAGGTGCAGTCGCATGGCTGCGTACGTCTCGACCTGCGAGTCTGCGGCGACGCCTTCCTCATCGCGATAGCCGCTGAATTGGCCGCGCACGAGCGTGTGCCCAAGCATAGGCCGCATGGCACGGAACACTTTCACCTTCTCGTCGCGTATTGCCTCGCCGCCTTCGCCGATCGGCGGCTCCATGGCCAGATGGGCCGCCACCTGCAGCAGGTGATTCTGCACCACGTCGCGCACGGCACCCGTCTCTTCGTAAAACTTACCGCGTCCCTCGACGCCGAACTTCTCGGCCATGGTGATCTGAATGCTGGCGACGTAATTGCGATTCCAGATCGGCTCGAGGAACGAGTTGGCAAAACGGAAATACATCAGGTTCTGCACCGGCTCCTTGCCGATGTAGTGATCGATGCGGAAAATGTCGTCCTCGTCGAATATCTTGTGCAAGGTCTTGTTGAGCGACACGGCAGAGGCGAGATCCCGACCGAAAGGCTTCTCGACAACTACACGCGCGGCATCCGCGCAACCGGCATCGCCCAGGTGCTCGACGACCGTGGGAAACATGCTGGGTGGAATCGCGAGATAGTGCAGCGGACGCTGTGAATTGCCAAGCGATTTCCGCAGTCGCTGGAAGGTGTCGCGCTCGCGATAGTCGCCGTCGATATAGCCCAGCAGGGACGCGAGCTTGTCGAACGCCTGAGCCTCGACGCCGCCGCCGTGCTCTTCGATGCTCCTGCGCGCACGCTTCTTCAACCGCTCGACGTCCCAGCCGGAGCGCGCTACGCCGATCACCGGCACGTCGAGTTGGCCGTGGCGGACCATCGAATGCAATGCCGGAAAGATTTTCTTGTAGGCGAGATCCCCGGTTGCGCCGAACAGCACCAATGCGTCCGAGGTCTTCACGGGATCTCCTTTTCCGCATGGCCGCCGAACTCGTGGCGCAAAGCGGAAAGCAGCCGGTTGGCGAAATCCGCCTCCCCGCGCGAGCCGAAGCGTGCAAACAGCGCGGCGCTCAACACCGGTGCGGGTACGCCTGTGTCGACGGCCGCCTGCAACGCCCAGCGCCCTTCTCCGGAATCGGAGACGCGACCGGCGAAGTGGTCGAGCGCCGGATCTTCGCGCAGCGCGCGCGCAATCAGATCGAGCAGCCACGAGCCGATCACGCTGCCGCGACGCCAGAGCTCCGCGATCCCGGCCACGTCAAATTCGTATTGATAACTCTCCGCGTGCGCGAGCGGTGCCGTTTCAGCGTCGGAGGCGCGCTCATGGCTGCCGCGATTCGCATGGTGCAGGAGGTTGAAGCCTTCGGCATAAGCGGCCATGAGGCCGTACTCGATGCCGTTGTGCACCATCTTGACGAAATGCCCGGCGCCGGCAGGTCCGCAATGCAGATAGCCGTGACCGGCGGTGCTGTCTGTATCGGCGCGGCCGGGTGTTGGCAATACGGAATCAGCCGGCGGCGCGAGCGAGGCAAATACGGCATCCAGATGCGCGACAGTGTCGCGCTCGCCGCCGATCATCTGGCAGTAGCCGCGCTCGAATCCGTACACGCCGCCGCTGACGCCGACGTCCACGTAGCGGATACCCTTGTTGCCAAGCTCCCGCGTCCGGCGGATGTCGTCGCGATAAAACGAATTGCCGCCGTCGATGACGATGTCGCCGGGCTCGAGCAGGGGCAGCAGATCCTGAAGCGCGGCGTCGACCGCAGCCGCGGGCACCATCAGCCAGACTGCGCGCGGGCGAATCAGCTTGCCAGCGAATTCCCGGAGTGAAATTGCGCCGCTTGCGCCTTCTTTTGCCAGCGCCTCAACAACGTCCGGCTTGTGATCGTGGACCACACATTCGTGGCCGCCGCGCAATAGCCGGCGGACCATGTTGGCGCCCATCCTGCCGAGGCCCAGCATGCCGAGTTGCATGGCGTTCCCTCTCGTCTGCAACGAAAGAGCGCCATGATAGACCATGCGCGCACGAAGCCGCGAAAAAGAAAACGGGGTCAGACTGCCATTTCGTTAATCGTCATGCATACAAGCCATGCGCGTGACGAATCGCAGACAGACCCCGATTTTTTCAGTCCGATTTCTTCTCTACCAGCGGGGTCAGAGCCGCGCGCAGTAATGCCTGCCATCCGGGGACATTGAGCAGGTCAGGGAGCCACCCGAGCCGAGCAGCTCGCTGAGCCCGCAATCGCCATAAATACAGAATGAAGTCCCATACCGGTATTCGCCGACGACGCGAGAGGCGCCGGGGCTCGGCGACCCGCTGCTTAGCTGCTGTGAGAGCTCACCACGCGCGAAAGCCCGGCTGAAAGCGCTGCGGAAAGTTTCGCGGGGCCGGCGCAGGATCATGCCGCTATCCTGCTGCACGGTTGGACCGCATTGCGGCAGACAGAAGCGCGCATATACGGCGCCGGCGCGGAACTGGCCGCCGACATTGCGAAACTCCGCCATGCCGTCATACCGCTGGCCCACCTCAGCCCAGAATTTTTCGGCGACCGTCAGCACGCCGAAGGCCTCGCTCAAGCGATCGACGTTGATATTGACTACCACCTTTGGCAGCGGCTCGATTTCGTCCTGATAGCCCACGATCGCCACTGCAGGTGTCGCTGCGCCTGCGGCGATACCGGCGAGCAGAATCACCATGCTTCGCATCCATGTACGCATCGTCATTCCTCCCTGGATCGATGACCAGTCCATCCGAAACACGAGGCTAAGCCGCGGTGCGGTCTTCCGCAGCCGTGCTTTTCCGGGTTATGTCGACAGATTTGCCTCTTCGAGGTGCTTTTTGTCAGCTCAGCTCAACGCTCAGATTCCCGGCTTGAAGACCATCAGCACGAACAACACCAGCACTCCCGTAAAAGCGGGACCACCCAGCAGGCACCAGCGACGGAACAGGCGATAGAACTGCGCCGGCAATTCACCACCGCCATTGGCGAGCTTCCATAACCTGTATTGAATGATGACAACGGGTATCCAGCAGGCGCCGACCAGGAGATAGATCGCCGTCACGGCAACGAACCAGGCTGAGTCGAAACGAAATCCAAGCTCGACCATGAGCATCACACCCGTAACGGGCTGAATGATCACTGCCGGGGTCGTGAAGACCCAATCGGCGAGGATCGCGTTGCGCGCTGTCACGCGGATTGCGCCCCGATCGCCGCTCCGCACGGCATTCCACAGGAAGAACGCTGTGCCGAGCCCGGTGCCCAGCAAAAGTGTCGCGCTGATGACATGCACGAGCTTCAGGCTCAGATAAATTGTCATTGCGCCGACAGCTCAGATATTTTGCAGGTGATGTCGAGATGTCGAACCGCATTCTCGAAATCGCGCAGGCTCATGAGCCCCATGCAAGGCTGCGCACCCCGCACAGCAATGTCCCCGCGGGCAAGCTTTTGTGCCATGACGATGGCCGGGATGCACGGAATTTCGGGCCCGTGACCGTTGGCCGCCAATAAAAACCATGCAGTGCGCCGGGCGCAACCGTTCACTCCAATCCCGGTCAGTTCGATCTGCATGCCGCCGACGTCGCTTCCGAAACGATCGAATCGATCTGCAAGCCGCTTCACCAGACGCGCATGCCGGCTCCAATCGTTGACGAGGCCAGCACGCGCGAGCCACGCCATCAGCCACATCCCCCATTGCAGCGCCGAAAGCTCGAGGGCTGCATGAAAATTCACGGTTGCAACGCCGGCATAGCGTTCCGGAAAGAGCGCCAGATCGGGCACATCGCAGCTCGCCATCCACCGCTGGCCGAGCTGCGGATAATCGATCCGGCGAATGTCCTGCCAGCCGTAAACGGTAATCCAACGCCCGGCCTCGAGCCTGCGAAACGGTCGGCCGCAATAGGAGAGTATCGCTTCGATGGTTGCCAGACCCCGTGGCGTGCGCTGACCCGGCGCGATGCTGATTCGTACTTCCTGCAAGGTCGCATATTGCTTTGCGATCTCATCGATCACGCAGGACGATACGGCCGGCAACGTGCTGGCGCCTGTAATGAGGAGCACGCCTTTCGCCCTGGCAGATCCGTCGAGCCGCGTAAATCCGCATACGAAATCGCGCGCGTCAGCGAGGTCCACGTAGTGCGTACGTGTGGCAATGCAGGATTCCGCAACGTGCGTGTCCTGGCCTTGAAACGGACCGCAGGTATGAATCAGCAGGTCGGCGTCGAGTCGGCGCAACGCGAGCTCAAAATCTGGCGATGCGTGGTCGAGCTGGACAGCTTCGTGAGCAGCGGCAGTGGATCCCAGCCCGGCGACGAACCCCGATGCGGCTGCCATGCTTCTGCCGGCGATCAGCAGATGCAAATCGCGATGGGACGCGAGCGCTTTGGCGATGCGACCGCCGAAATGGCCGTAGCCACCGAGAATGACGATTCTGTAAGCTTTTCCTTCCTTCATGTCGCCAGCGGGATGCACCAGGCCCCGACGAGCAAACCGGCTCCTGCTGCCGCGGCTGCTGCCTGGAGCCGCCGATCTGCGACCAGTGCGTATAGTTTCGTGCCGAAGAGCCCGCCCAGCGCCAGCCCGCAGACAAAGCCCGTCAGGTGCGCGACGATGTCGGTGTTCTCGTCGCCCGTGCCGAACCAGGTCAGCAGGATCGCACCGGCGATCAGCGGCGCCCAGCGATATGCCCAGCGATCGCCGCTGCCGCGCCGCTGCACCCACGCGTATGCGGCCACCATGCCGAGCGCGGCGAAGACGGCCGTTGACGCGCCGACGGCGCGATGCGCATCGGATTGCACGAAAACGTTGAGCAGATTGCCAAACCCGCCGGCGACCAGGATGCTGGACCAGGCGAGGCCGGAGCCGAGGAGTTGTCCGGCAAAGTAACCGAAGGCCGCTCCGAAGCCGATATTGCCGAGCAGGTGGCCGGTGTCGACGTGCAGCGTGAGCGCGGTCAGCACCCGCCACCATTCGCCGTCACGGACGAGCCCTGCGTCGATGCGGCCGGCGTCCAGCCAGTCGAAGCCGAACAAATCCTGGTTCTGGCAGATCGCAAACGACAGCAATACGCCCACGTACGCCAGCACACCCGGCCAGCCGCTGGAGCGTTTCGGCAACGGCTCGCGCCGGGGCCGGCGCCATCCCCGGTTCTCGGCTTCATAACGGGCCAGCTCGTCGCTTGCGCGCGGCGCATCGCTTGAGTTAACGACGAGCGCGCAGCCGCCAGCCTCATGAACGACCTCGGCACCGATGCCGATCGCGGTCAGGACGAGCGCGCCCTCCTCCCAGGAGGAGC
>JACDCP010000145.1 GCA_013817465.1 Gammaproteobacteria bacterium
GGGCGAGACGCGCGATGCGCGTCTCGCAGGTGCGGGAGATGGACCGGCTCGAGCACAATCTCGCCATGCTGGCGACGGTCGGCTCGACGAGCCCCTACGTCGGGCTGTTCGGCACGGTGTGGGGCATCATGAATGCGTTCGTGGGCCTCGGCAACGTGCAGACCGCGACGCTGGCGCTGGTCGCGCCAGGCATCGCCGAGGCGCTGGTGGCGACGGCCATGGGCCTGTTCGCGGCCATACCGGCGGTGATTGCCTATAACCGGTACGCTGATCAGGTCAGCCGGCTGGAGATCCGCTACGACACCTTTACGGAAGAGTTCTCGACCATCCTGCAACGGCACGCCCATCCGCGTGCGGGACAGGTGCAGTGATGGCCGGAGCCAGAAAACGCAAGCTGATGGGCGAAATCAACGTCGTGCCGTACATCGACGTCATGCTGGTGCTGTTGATCATTTTCATGGTGACGGCCCCGCTGCTCACGCAGGGTATCGAGGTCGAGCTGCCCGATGCCGCGGCTGAACCGTTGGACGAAGAACTCCTCGAAGACAACCAACCGCTGGTATTGAGTGTCGACCGGGAGGGCGCCCTGTATCTCAACGTCGGCAGCGACGAAGACGAGGCCATCGAGGCCGCAACCGTGGTCGCACGCGCCGCCGCGGTGCTGCGGCGCGCCCCGAAGACTCCGGTGCTGGTCAAGGCCGATGAGGCGGTGGCGTACGGCCGCGTGGTGACGGCGATGGTCCTGCTGCAGCAGGCCGGCGCCGAAAAGCTCGGCTTTATCACGGATCCGCTGACCGATCCCGAGGTCATTCGTGAATAGCAGGCTGCCCTGCGATGCAGGGACGCATTGCAGAGCCGGAGCCGTTCGATAAGGGTCGCCGGCCCCACGGAATGCTGAGCTTTCTGAGACAACATGCGGTCGCGCTCCTGTGCTCGTTTCTGCTGCATGCGGTGCTGGCTGCAGTCCTGATGGTGAGCGTGATGCGCGATCCACCATTCGACGGCGCGCCCCCGGCGCAGGTCGCGATCGAGGCGACGGTTGTCGATTCGAGCCGTATCGAGGAGGAAATGCGCCTGCTCGAGGCGGCGGAACAGCAGGAGACGCGGGAACGCGAGGCCGAAGCGGAGCGCCTGCGCGAGCAGGCCGAGCAGGCCCGTAGCGCGCAGCAAGAAGAACAGCGCCGGCTCGAGGAGCTGCGCGACCAACGCGAGGCGGCAGTCGCGTCCGAGCAACAGCGACAGGAACAGCTCGCGGCGCAGCGCCGTGCCGACGAAGAGGCGGAACGCAAGCGTGCAGCGGAGCAGGAGGAGCTGGAAGCCGAGCAGATGGCAGAGGCCTTGCGCCAACGCGAGGAGTCGCAACGGCGCCAGGAAGAGCTGCGCCAGCAGCAGGAGGCCGAACGCGCTCGTCTGGAGGAGCTGGAGCGACAGCGCAAGGAGGAAGAGGCGCGGCTCGCCCGGCTCGAAGAGGAGCGCCAGGAGCAGGAGCGTTTGCAACGCGAGGCAGAGGAGGCGCGCGCAATAGCGCAGCTCGAGGCAGCCATGCGTGAGGAGCTGGCCGCGGAGCAGCGCCGGAACGATGCTGAAAGCTCAGGCCTGCTCGCTCAATACAAGACGCTCATCCAACAGCAGATCACGCGCAACTGGATCCGCCCGCCGAGCGCCGGTCCCGACCTCGAGTGCAGCGTACAGGTCACGCAGATCCCGAGCGGCGAAGTCGTCGGCGTGCGTGTCGGCGCCTGCAATGGCGACGCAGCCGTGATACGGTCCATCGAGGCGGCTGTGTATCGGGCCTCTCCGCTGCCGTTGCCGCCTGATTCCATATTGTTCGAGCGCAACCTGAACGTCGTCTTCGCACCGGATTCCTGACCGAGAAAACGAGCCGATAAGCATGCGATTGAAACTGTTGATCCTCGGACTCCTGCTTGCGGGCGCTGCGCGGGCGGAGCTTCGCATCGAAATCACCGAAGGCGTGGCTGAGGCCGTGCCGATCGCGATCGTGCCCTTCGGATGGGATGGCGCCGGTGAGGCGCCTGTCGACGTGGCCGGAGTCGTGACGGCCGATCTCGAGCGCAGCGGCCGCTTCGCGCCCATGTCGCAGGATGACATGCTCGAGCGGCCGACCTCCGGCAGCGATATCGATTTCGAGGACTGGCGGCTGCTCGGCACGGATGTCGTCGTCGTCGGCAAGCTCCTCCCGGAAGCGGATGAGACCTTCACGATCCAGTTCCAGCTCTTCGACGTCTTTCGCGGCGAGCAGCTTCTCGGCTACCGTCTGCCGTCGACGCGCGCCGCGCTGCGCGCCTCGGCGCACAAAGTCAGCGACATGATCTTCGAGAAGCTGACCGGCATCCCCGGCGCTTTCTCGACCCGCATCGCCTACGTCAGCGTTGAAGGCGAAGGGCCGGACCGGCGTTTCAAGCTCATTGTCGCGGATGCGGACGGCGAAAATCCCTCGACGATCGCCGACTCACCCGAGTCGATCCTGTCACCGGCCTGGTCGCCGGACGGCCGGCAGCTCGCGTATGTTTCATTCGAGGGTGACGCCTCGTCGATTTATGTGCAGACGCTGCGCACGGGTGACAGGCAACGCCTGTCCGCGCACGCGGGTGTGAATGGCGCGCCGGCATTCTCGCCGGACGGGCGCAGCCTGGCCATGACTTTGTCCGATCCGGATGGCAATCTCGACATCTGGGTGATGAATCTGGCGAGCCGCGAGCTGCGGCGGCTGACCGACAGCGACGCTATCGACACCGAAGCCGCATGGACGCCGGACGGTGACAGCCTCGTATTCACTTCGGATCGCAGCGGCGGACCGCAGATTTATCGAGTCAGCGCACGCGGAGGCCGCGCCGAACGCCTGACGTTCGAAGGAAACTACAACGCCAGGCCACGTGTCTCGCCGACAGCGGAGAACGAGCTCGCGGTCGTGCACATTGACCGGGGCAACTATCGCATCGCCATCGTCGACGTGGCGAGAAATACCCTGCAGGTGCTGACGGAGGGGCGTCTCGACGAATCGCCGAGTTTCGCTCCGAATGGCAGCACGATCATTTATGCGACGCAGGACGGAGGCCAGGGCGTGCTGGCGACAGTCTCCGTGGATGGCCAGGTGCAGCAGCGCATCGTCTCCGAGGAAGGTGAGGTGCGCGAGCCCGTGTGGTCGCCGTTCCCGCCGGGCTGACGCGCACGTATCGTGTCCCGCCCGGTGCATGGCCGCGCGCCCGGATTTGTGGTAAAAACGTGACCTTTCGCGACATTAGGATTCATTCATGATGCACACCATGCGAAACCTGATCATTCTGGCCGGCGCGGGCCTGCTCGTCGCCTGTGGCGGGCAAGATGCCGTTCCGACCGCGGACGAAGCCCCCGACGTCGTCGACCGTGACGGCAGCCGCACCGGTGTGGGAAGGGATGGCGTGCAGGAAGGCGAGGAGTTCGGCGACGACACCGACCTGAGCGACGTCGACGAAGACCTGCTCGACGAAAGAATCATTCACTTCGACTTCGACAGCGACGCCATCCGCGCCGAGTTCGAGCCTGTGATTGCGGCACACGCGCGCTATCTCGCCGACAATCCCGACGCCAGCGCGCGCCTTGAGGGACATACAGATGAACGGGGCTCTCGGGAATACAATATCGGGCTCGGCGAGCGGCGGGCACAGGCCGTGCGGCGCAGCTTGCTCCTGCAGGGCGCCTCGGCCGGCCAGATCAGCACGGTGAGCTATGGGGAGGAGCGCCCGCAGGTGTTCGAGAGCAACGAGAGCGCCTGGGCGGAGAACCGCCGCACGGAAATTGTCTATCCGCAATGACACCCTCATGAGCAACGCCTGCAAGTCTGTTCTTCTGCTTTGCGCCAGCGCCGCGATGGCTGGCGGCTGCGCATCGTTCGGTCCCGAGGAGGACCCGCTGGAGATCCGCCTGCGCGACGTGGAGTCGCGCATGGAGCGCATCGAGCGCGTGCTCGATAATCAGAGCCTGCTCGAGCTTTCCCAGCAGGTGCAGGAGCTGAAGGACGAGCAGCGCCAGATGCGCGGTGAAATCGAAGAGCTGCGGCATACGGTCGAGACCTCCGGCGAACGCCAGCGCGATCTCTATCTCGATGTAGACAAGCGGCTGCAAAGCCTGGAAGCGCGAGGGGTTCCGTCCGCCGGACCCGGCGGCGGCGGCTTCGACGATTCCGGGAGCCAGTTGCCGGTGCCCGGCGGCAGCGAGCTGGCAAACTATCAGGCGGCGCTGGAGCTATTGAAGGAAGGGCGCTATGAGGATGCGCGCTCCGGGTTTCGCCAGTTCCTGGCCGTCTATCCGGACAGTATTCGCGCCGACAATGCCCAGTACTGGTTCGCGGAGACATATTACGTGACCCGCCAGTTTGCCGAGGCCCTGCCCGAGTTCCAGCAAGTGGTCGAGCAGTTCCCGCGGTCGCAGAAGGTGCCCGACGCCCTGCTGAAGATCGGCTTTTGCAGTTACGAGCTCGGCCGCTGGGATGAAGCGCGCGCAGCGCTGTCGCAAGTGACGAGTGAATACACGGACAAAACCGCGGCGCGGCTGGCCGAGCAGCGGCTGGCGCAGATGGAGCGCGAGGGGCACTGACGGCGCGACCGAAAACCGAACTGCCCGCCGGGGAACGGCTGCGCGTCACCGAGATTTTCCTGTCTCTGCAGGGCGAGGCGCAAACGGTCGGTTGGCCGACCGTATTCGTGCGCCTGACCGGCTGCCCGTTGCGCTGCCGGTACTGCGACACCGCGTATGCATTTCACGGCGGCGAATGGAAATCCTGCAACGAAGTGCTCAGCGAGATCGGACGGCATCGCGTCCGACATGTCTGCGTCACCGGCGGTGAGCCGCTCGCGCAGAAAAACTGCCTCACGCTGCTGACCAGGCTCTGCGATGCCGGTTACGACGTGTCCATCGAGACCAGTGGCGCGCTGGACATCGCCATGATCGATCCTCGCGTTGTCCGGGTCATGGATCTCAAAACGCCGGGCTCGGGCGAATCCGATCGCAATCTCATCGGCAATCTCGACGCACTGCGGCCCGGGGACGCCATCAAGTTTGTCATTTGCGATCGCGCGGATTACGAGTGGTCGAAACGCATGGTGCACGAATACAGCCTGGGCGAACGCTGCGAAGTGCTGTTCTCGCCAAGCTGGCAGCAGCTCGATGGGGCGGCGCTCGCCGACTGGATCCTTGCCGACGAGCTGCCGGTGCGCTTCCAGGTGCAGCTTCACAAGCTGCTCTGGGGCGACGTGCCGGGACGTTGAACCCGCTCTGCTTCTCCATCGGGGCGCGGGCTGCCGCGCAATGAGCCGTCAAAAAGCTGTCGTGCTGGTCTCGGGTGGCCTCGATTCCGCGACCACGCTGGCAATCGCCCGCGATGAAGACTTCGACTGTTACGCGCTAAGCGTCGACTATGGCCAGCGTCATCTTGCAGAGCTCGATGCGGCGCGGCGCGTCATACAGCAATCGGGCGCGGCCGGACATCGCGTGATGCGCATCGATATGGCGGGCATCGGCGGCTCGGCCCTGACCGATTTCAGCATCGACGTGCCACAGGCAAAGACGCCTGGGATTCCAGTGACCTACGTGCCGGCGCGCAATACCATTCTCCTTGCGCTCGCCCTTGGCTGGGCGGAAGTGATCGAGGCGCACGATATCTTCATCGGCGTCAACGCGGTCGATTACTCGGGTTACCCGGACTGTCGGCCGGAATTCGTCGCGGCATTCCAGCAGCTCGCGACGCTTGCCACGCGCGCCGGCGTCCAAGGCGTGCGATTTGCGATCCGCGCGCCGCTCATCGAACTCACCAAGGCGGACATCATTCGTAAAGGAACGGAGCTCGAAGTGGACTATTCGCTGACGGTATCGTGCTACAGCGCGGATGCGCAGGGCCGTGCCTGCGGAGCCTGCGATGCCTGCCGGCTGCGTCGCGCCGGCTTCGCAGCCGCCGGCATTCCGGATCCCACGCGCTACTGCTGACGCCCTGTATTTATGATTACGGGGGCTCGTGAAAGATCAGCGTCGCGAGTTGCGGACCGGACACCAGGCGGCCGGCCGTTACCGGCAAATTCTGCCGGGAAATCCGCCTTCCGGTGGCATTATCACGACCCGCAACCTTGACGGGAGTTTGTCATTCGGGAGCGAGCGGTTATCATCGCCTTCCCGCCGCATTTTGCCCGGGCCGTTAGCTCAGCTGGTAGAGCACTGGACTTTTAATCCATTGGTCGTTGGTTCGAATCCAACACGGCCCACCATAATCGACAGCCGCAACGGGCACTACCCGTCTGCTCGTCCAGCAACTGGGCAGACGACGTATGCTGCCGGCGCTGAGTAAAAGCCCGCTGGAGGATCCGAATCGCTACAGGCCGGCGAGCTTGCGGTGCACGTCGAGCGCATCTGTGCTCGGACGATGGCGGGGCTGCGTCGGAAAGCGGAGGGGCCGGCCGGCGAGCAGCCGGTAATTGGTTTCCCTGAGCTCGTCCGATACCACTACCGTCATGCTGCGCGTGTCAATCGCGATCTTGCCGAGATCGAAAATCGTGTGGATGTCGGCGCGCAGCAGCAGGCCGTTCGAAGGATGATTGGTGAACCTGCCGCGGAACGGAATGATGTAGGCTGCATCGAGCGCATCGGCCGCATCGAAATTGGTAATGGCGCATTTCCGCTCGTAGGCCTCGAGCAGCGCGTTGCGGAAGCGGGGATGACCACGGCGGCGTATGAGGATCTCGAACATCTGCCGGCGCGCAGCCTTCGCGCTGTCCGGGTCGTTTGTCTTGAGCTTCGCAGCCTGCTGCTCGGCGACGTGAATCAGCCCGCTCACGTCGAGAATCGGTCCGCCTACCGACTTGTTCAGAATGCACTTGCGTACAAAGCGCTCGAGCGAGCCGAATTCGTCCTCGATGCGATCCAGGCGGCCTTCCGCGATTTTGCCGAATGTCCTGTGTCGCACGGGCAGGTATGTCTGAAGCTCCTCGATCGGCAGCGATATCGGGATGGGCTCGGAGAGGAAAAACAGGAATTCGCGGGCATTGTCGCCCTCCGACGGATCGCCCCAGATGGCTGTCGCGGCGCGGGCGCTTTCGTAGCGGCCCAGCACTTTGGCGAAATAGCGATAGGTTTCATCGTAGGCGACCAGCACGTAATCGCCAGTGCTCATGTACATCCAGTTCGCCACGTTCTGACTGCCCGGGGGAACGCCCCAGGCGTAGAAACCGCGGCCGCGCCGCTCTATCTCGATGAGCTCCGGGTAACTGGCATCGCTAAAGCTGCCCAGCACCTTGCCGCGCTCGATGGGATTGACGACCGAGGTCTCGAGCGCTTTGCGCACGTCGGAGAGGTCGGCGGTGAATACGAACAGTTTGGTCATGTTGCATGCCCGGCCACGGCATCATTCTAGCAGGCTGTTGAAAAACTTTGTTTTTCAGCAGCCTGGTCGCCATCCGAAAATCGCAATTTTTGGATGGCAGAGCTGAAAAAGCCCTGGATGGCTTTTCAACAACAATTTCCAGCGTAGGCCGGAACAAGTGCGCAGCGCGTTTCCGGTAATCTGCCGGAAACGCCGCGCTTATCCCGGCCTGCGTGCTGCTTTCCGGGCTTGTCCCGACCATCGCCACGACCCCGCAAAAAGCGCGCACTTTTTTGCTTGCGTTCCTCGACGGCCAATGGTTTCATTCACGCTGCGGAGGCGCCCGAAAGGGGCGTCCGCGGGAACTATCATACAAAGAGAGGCCAGAACCGCAGTGTCACGAGACCTCCGCTTACGGCCGCGCAATCATGCTTTGCTGGAGTTGAAATGAAGACGATTTATGTGGGCAATCTGCCGTTCGGTTCGTCGGAAGACGACATTCGCCAGTTGTTTGCCCAGTACGGCAGTGTCCAGTCGGTGAAGCTCATCACGGATCGGGATACAGGCCGGCCACGCGGTTTTGGTTTTGTCGAAATGGAAGGCGGCGATGCCGACTCGGCGATCGAGGCCCTGAACGGTCAGGAGTTCGGTGGGCGCAGCCTCAGGATCAACGAGGCCAGAGAACGCGCCGAACGCCGGCCGCGGCGCTTCTGACGCCATCGCGGCCGACCGC
>JACDCP010000146.1:0-784 GCA_013817465.1 Gammaproteobacteria bacterium
GCCCCAGCTCGCCGGACACGCAGCCGAGCAACTCGCCCGGCGTGAAATCGATGGCGCTCGGCGTCGGCAGCGTCTGCCCGTCCGGGTACCTGGAAAGCTTCGGGATATCGTCGCGAGCATACTTTGGCGGGTAGCCGTCGACCGGATCGTCGTACAGCACGCAAACGATTTTCTGCTTCGCCTTGGAACTGGTCATTTCTCCACTCTCCTTCGACTTGTCAATAGAGCTCATTCGTCCGCCACGGTGAGCGTCAGCCGATCCACGCCCGTATTGCCGGATTCCGGATCATACGCATATACGGTGATGTCGTAGAGGCCGGGCGCGGTGAGAGAGAACGTGCCGGCAAAATCGCTGGCCGTATCGGCATACTGCAGGGGAAACCTGCCAATCGGCGTGTCCCCACGTTTCACGAGCGCGGCCACTTCATACTCATCCGCGTCCCAGTAAAAGCCCGGCTTGACCGGGCAACCGCACATCGGCACAACCTCGGCCTCCACAGTCACGCCGGCGCCTGCCTCGGCCCGGCTGACGGAGCTCGCGGCCAGGTTGCCCTGAACGAAAAACCCGGCCAGCTCGACGACCCAGCCGTCGCCGCCGGTCAGGTGCCTGCCCGGGACGACCCACTGCGTCATGGAAGTCTTCGTCGCGCCCTCGCGCCGCTGCAGGGGTCCGAAGGCAGTGACCTCCACGTAGCGGGGCTCGTCCAGCTCGAGAGTAGCGCTGAAGTGGGCGTCCGTTTCGGCCGCCAGAGGCGTGCCGCGCTTGCGCGGCGCGTCCATGATC
>JACDCP010000146.1:794-8058 GCA_013817465.1 Gammaproteobacteria bacterium
GAGCAGCTCTCCGCTCACGGCGTCGGTCACGGTGACGTGGGCGCCGTCGACGAGGTCGCCGACGAACATCGCGCTGCGCGCGATCACGCGCACCGTGATGTCGGTGGCTTCGGCGAGGACGCTGCCGGACATCGTCAGTCCTGACAAAATGAGGCCGGCCGACAGCCGGGCATTCACGCGCATGCCCGCACCTCGGGTTGTGCGTCCGGCGGCGGACCGGGCCGTAAAACCGGCCCGCCGCTCATACCCGCACCGTCATCAATGGTCCCGTAGAACGACGATGCTGCTCAGCCGGCGTTCGGCGAATTTTCCCATCCCGGGTGTCTGGGCAGGCCATCGTCCGGGAGGGTAACGGTCGGATGTTTCGACTTGACGAATACCCAACGGTCCGGTTTTTCGCCGATATCCTGGTCGCGATCCAGCGTCGGAACATGGATCAGCAGATGATCCGGGAACGCATCGACGTACAGGAACATATGGCAGCCGCACTCCTTGCAGAAGCGTCTGTGGCAGGTTGGCTTGGTGTCGAAATTGGCGACCTTGTTCTCGCCCTGAGTGATCTTGAACGCGTTTCTTTCCAACACCGCTATGACCGCCAGTGCGCCACCGCAAATGTCAGTGCAATCAGTGCATAGACAATAATGCACCTCGAAGGGTTTCTTGTTGTATTCGAATCTCACCGGGTTATTATCACACCGGCATCCACCTTTTACATTCATGTTTTTTCCTTTCTGCGTCAGAACGTCACGACCGAACGAATGCTCTTGCCCTCGTGCATCAGATCAAAAGCGCGGTTGATTTCCTCGATTGGCATCGTATGGGTGACCATCTCATCGATTTTCAGCCTGCCTCCCAGATAGTCGTCGACCAGCCCGGGCAGTTGTGACCGGCCTTTGACGCCGCCGAACGCCGTGCCGCGCCAGACGCGCCCTGTCACGAGCTGGAATGGTCGCGTGCAGATTTCCTTGCCCGCCCCGGCCACGCCGATGATCGTCGACTCACCCCACCCCTTGTGGCAGCATTCGAGCGCCGCGCGCATCAGATTGACGTTTCCCACGCACTCAAACGAGTAGTCGACACCGCCGTCGGTGAGATCGATGATGACCTCCTGGATTGGTCTGTCATGATCCCTGGGATTGACGCAGTCGGTGGCACCCATTGCCTCAGCCATCGTAAATTTGTCGGGATTTACATCGATGCCGATGATCCGGTCCGCCTTGGCCATGACGGCGCCCTGGATGACGCTGAGGCCGATCCCACCCAACCCGAAAATCGCGACCGTGGAACCCGGCTCGACCTTTGCCGTATTCAGTACCGCGCCGACCCCGGTAGTGATGCCGCACCCCAGCAGGCACACTTTGTCCAGTGGCGCTTTCTGGTTGATTTTTGCCACCGCAATTTCAGGCAACACGGTGTGTTCGGAAAAGGTCGAAGTGCCCATGTAATGATGGATCATCTTGCCTTTTCGGGAAAAACGGGAAGTGCCGTCGGGCATCACGCCCTTGCCCTGGGTGGCGCGAATCGCCTGGCACAAGTTGGTTTTTCCGGAAGTGCAGAAGCTGCATTTGCCGCATTCGGGCGTGTACAGCGGAATGATGTGGTCACCTGGCCGCAGCTCTTTTACTCCGTCACCGACTTCCTCGATGATCGCGCCGCCTTCGTGCCCGAGGATCGCAGGAAACAGGCCCTCGGGATCTTCACCCGAAAGCGTAAACGCATCGGTGTGACAGACGCCACTCGCGACTACCCGCAGCAGCACTTCGCCTTTTTTCGGTGGATCGACCTCGACGGTCTCTATCGAAAGTGGCTTGCCCGCCTCCCAGGCAACAGCGGCTCGTGATTGCATGCTTATCCTTCTTGATGACGTCTTTTTTTGCGACGACAGGTTGTTGAAGCGTTCGCGGGGCTCAGGAGCCCCCGCCAAAATCATAGCGGACGGATATGCCGCCGTAGAAGTGGCGATCCGGCGCTGGTTCGAAGAAGCGGCCACCAAATGCATTGATGCGCGTATTCCCAGTATAGGCTTTGTTGGTCAGATTGTTGATGCCGACGAACGGAGCGAACTCCCAGTCGCCGCTGTGACCGAGGAACCCGGCACGCAGGTTGGATACCACGTAGGAATCGCTGCTTTCCGTGTTGGCGTTGTTCAGGAAGACGTTATCAACGCTGAGGGCGTCCAGGCTCGTATAAAACCCGGAGGAATGCGAATAGCCGACTTCACCATATAGCAGATTTTCCGGCACGCCCGGGATGGTATTGCCGGCGAAGTCATCTCCGGCGTCGCTCATGAACTCGTCGAACGCGAAGTCGGAATAGGTATAGGCGAAACTGATCTGCAGACCGTCCAACGGCTGGCTGACGAAAGCCAGCTCGACGCCCCGGCGACTGGATTCGCCGGCATTGGCAAAAAAATCCCTGCCAGGCTGATCGGCCAGTTCGAACGGAATGAGCTCGTCCTCGACATCGATGCTGAACAAGGCCGCCTGATACCGGCTGCGTTCGCCGATGGTGCCTTTCACTCCCACTTCGTAATTGGTAGCCAGCTGCGGGTCGATATCCGGATTGAAGCCTCCCGCGCCGCCGGGATTCGCGAACTCGGTCGTTGTCGGCGTCTCAAAAGCCGTCGAGACTTTGGCATAGAAATTCATCGATGGCGCCGCTGCGTATAGCAGCCCGATCATCGGGCTCGTTTCGCTGAAGCTGCGGCTGCCGGAGTCATCCCCGTCGCCGAGAAAGCGGTCGGTCACATCGAATTCAACTTCGTCGCGGCGCACGCCCAGGGTGAGCACCACATCAGTCAGCACATCCCACTCATTCTGCACGAACAAGCCGCTGCTGGTGACTTCTTCGTTTTGATCGAAAACCAGCGCCCCGAGCGTGCCCATATTATTATCGAAGCGGAAACGATCGTCGTCCTGGCGCTCGAGATCGACGCCTAACATCAGTCGATTCGACCGGCCCCATAAATCCCCCGAGTACGTGTAACTCGCGCCGCCGCCGGCGAACAGGCGCTCCAGGACGACCGCGCCACCGTCAGCGAACGGCAGCCTGTTGAGAAAATCACGCCAGACATAATAGTTGCGCAGCTGCAGCTCATGCAGCTCGCCAAACGACTTCGTATACACGAGCCCGATTTTCTGTTGATCGAGCGCCTCGCCGGCGTTGAAATCCACGTTCGTCTGATTCGCCGCTCGCGGATCCGCTTCGGCCTCTTCACGGGTGAGTCCACCCGGATCATCGGCGAGGGGCTGGTCCGTCAGATTCAGGGTCAATCTCAGATCGGAGCTGTCGTCGATCTGGTAACCGAAGTTGCCGTTGAGCTGCGTATTTTCCGTGTCGCTATGCTCGCGATAGCCCTCGAAATCCATGTCGGACACGTTGACCAGGTAGTTGAACCGGCCGGTATCACCGCCGAACTTCAACTGGTGTTTGCCGAAGTCGAATTCTCCGGTCGATAGTCGGGACTCGACAAAGGGAATCTCGGGACCCCGTTCCGACACGATATTGATGACGCCGCCCGAGGCATTCCCGTAGAGGGACGATACCGGCCCGCGGATGACCTCGATCTGTTGCACCGATCCGAGATCGATGCTGTCCACACCCCCCTGGCCGTCCGGCAAGGTCTCCGGAATACCGTCCACCACGATGCGGACACCCCGGATCCCGAAAGCCGCACGCGCTCCGAAGCCGCGAATCGAGATGCGCAGGTCTTGAGCAAAATTGTAGCGATCCTGCAGAAACAGGCCGGGAATGGCGACCAGCGACTCATCGAGACCGATTTGTTGCCGGGCGAGCTGCACGTCGTCCTTGCCAACGACGCTGATCGCTGCAGGCACCTCGTCGGGATCACTGTCGAGACGCGTGGCTTCGACAGTAACCGGCTCGAGAATCGAGCGAGCGGTATCTTCCTGCGGGTCGGCAGCCTGTAATGCGCTCGTTCCGCTCAAGCCTGCCAGCAAAATAATGAGCGGCCCCGGACGGGTTTTGCGTTGCCAACAGATTTCCACCGGTCGCCGTGCTGCCACGCGCCCGCTCCCCGGTTTGCTACCCCTGACGAGCATTCTGAAGTGATCCTCATCGATGGCGAACGCGTGGCTTCCGGCTCGCCATCTGATTTTTCGTTCTCCGGCCGCTGCCTCGCAGGCGGCGTGGCCGTCAAAAGTAACCAATTTAGACTCAGTCTTCAAGGTTCCTGGCGTCGGCTGCGGGGCGACAACCGGCGCGCCTCAGGGCAGCGTTCTCCCGTTGCAGCTTCCTGCCGCGTCCCATTTGCCATGGAGTCGTCTTTGGAAGCTCCGGTGAAACTCCGTTGCTGGCTATTCGAGGCGACACAATTTCGCGTCTGAGGACCGTTCCAATTAGTATACGCCGGTAACGCATGAGCCCTGCCGCGCCAGGGCTGGAAATTCGTCAACGGCAAGTGCGCGATCAATTCCCTTTGAGCTCGCTCGAATTCCAGTGACCATCAAGGTGCTGCATGGCGACATCATTTTCCGATCCTGCAACCAATTCTCCATCCCGGGGTCCCGCGTGGGCGAGTTGCCTGGGTGTCGTCGCCATCGTGTTCGGCATATTTCTGACAGCCACACACGGCAATGAATGGATGAAACAGGCTGTCATCGCCCAGCCAGCGAGTTCGGAGCAGGTTGCAGAAGCCGACTGTCCCGAGGATGAGCTCGAAGAAGAAGGGATCTCGCTGGCCGAGTGCGAGCAGCTCGTTGCCAATATAGAGACCATGACGGTTTCCAGACCGGACTGGTTCCGTGGATTCCAGATGGGGCTCGCCGCCCTTGGCACCGTCGTCGCATTCGGATCGGTCATTATCGGTGCGGCACTGACCCATTACCGCCACTGGGCGCCGGCCGCTGCCATATTGACGTTCGGTGCGCTGGCGGCGATCGATATCGTCGGCTTCATAGCGGTCGTCAACGCCGGCCCGTTACTGAGGGCCCTGTACCTCTGGAACATTCTGCTCTGGTTTCTGATACATATGATCATGACGGTCGGTGCTGTCGCCGGGCGCCGGAGCGAGACGATCGACCGCCAGATCGGCTCGCAGTCGGCTGATGGAAGGCAACCGGACCCGGATCCTGACTGGAGTGTGTAATCTGCCATGCAAAGACTAGGGTACAGCCGGACAGCAGTCATCATGCACTGGATACTGGCAGTTTCGATCTTCTTCCTGTTCGTTTCGAGCTGGTGGATGCTGGGTTTGCCATTGCCATCAGAGGTATTCAGGTTTCGTGAATTTCCGTTTCAGCTGCACAAAAACCTGGGCATTACGCTCGTCATGGTGCTGGCCGTGCTGCTGTATGTCCGCTTCAAGCATCGGCCGGCGCCCGTCACGTCGGAGGCGATGCGCCCGTGGATGCAGAAGCTCGCTGTCGCCGATCACGTCATCCTGTATGTCATTATCATCGCCTGCTGTGTCAGCGGGTATATGTCGTCGTCGTACAGCGGCTGGGGCACGACGTTCTGGTGGTTGGTCGAGTTCCCCAACTGGGGCTACGAAAACGAAGCGCTGAACATACTTTATTCCGACATTCATCTATGGACCTGCTGGGCGCTGCTGGCCATCATGGCCGTGCATATAAGCGGCGCCCTGTACCATGCTTTTCTCAATGACGGTGTTGTGCGCCGGATGCTGCGTCTGTAGTCGAAGAGGCAGATCCACCAACGGGGTGCTTATGACCACCCATCGCAGCTACCTGCTGCTCTGTCTGGCGCTCATGCCCGCCGGGGCGCCGGCTGATCCAGGCTGTGCCGATTCAGCCGAGGTCAGTGAAATTGCCGACGGCGTTTACGTGCGGTGGAGTCATCCCGCGGTCATGTTCGAAAACGACAATATTGCGAATCTGGGATTTGTGATCGGCAGCCGCTGTGTTGCGGTGATCGATACTGGCGGCAGCGTCGCCGAAGGACGTGCACTGGATTGTGCGGTCCGGAAGCTGACCGAACTGCCCGTGTGCTTCGTCATCAACACCCATGTCCACCCAGACCACGTGCTCGGAAACGCGGCGTTCGAGCGGGAAAATGTGCAGTTCATCGGCCACGAGAAATTGCCCAGAGCGATGGCGCTGCGCGGCGACACCTATCTGCAGCGCGCCGCTGAACACTCTGGAGATGCTGCGGACCCATCACAGATGGTCATGCCGGAACGGACCGTCAGCGGCGAGGTCCAACTGGACCTGGGGCACCGAACCCTGATAGTGCGGGCTCATGCTACGGCGCATACGGACAACGACCTGAGCGTATTCGACGTGCGGACCGGCACGCTGTTTCCCGGCGATCTCGTGTTTCTCGAGCACTTGCCGGTGTTGGATGGCAGCATCAACGGTTGGCTCGGCGAGCTCGGTGCGCTGATGCGCCAGGATTTTGAACGCGTAGTGCCCGGCCATGGGCCCTGCTGTGCCGGATGGCCGCAAGCCGGCCAGCCGACGGTGGACTATCTGACCGACCTGCGTGAAAAGACGCGTGCCTGGATTGCTCGCGGCGGCGAACTCGGCGCGGCGCAGGAATCGATCGAAGCGGCCCGGCCCGAGCGCTGGCGGTTGATCGATCAATATCACCGACGCAATGTCAGTGCGGCATTTGCGGAACTAGAGTGGGAGGAATGAGAACATGAGAAGGCAAGCGCGACGCGTGGTTGATGTCAGTGGTTTCTGCATAGCGCTCATGGCGTCGGTTGTCTACGCGGGCGTCGGTCATGCGACCACCGTCGAGGAAGACATGGTCTGGACAGGCGGCCTGCGAGACGCGTATTTCGCGGACCGGGACATTCAGTCGGATGACCTGATCACTCTGGAGGCACCCACCCGGGCGGATAATGCCGCCATCGTCCCGATCTCGGTCAAGGCCGGCATGTCTCAGACCGAAGAGCGCTACATCCGCACCATCTATCTGTTTGTGGACAAGAATCCCGGGCCGCTGGTCGGCAAGTTCCATTTCACGCCAGCGAGCGGCCGGGCGGATCTGGGACTGCGATTACGCGTCGATGCCTACAGTCCGGTGCGGGCGATCGCCGAGACCAATGACGGAGGGCTCCACATGAGTCGGCGTTTCGTCAAAGCCAGCGGCGGCTGTTCGGCGCCGGCCTCATCGGACGCGGATGCAGCCCTCGAACAGCTCGGCAAGATGAAACTCCTGGTCCGCGATGAAGGCGGTGAAGAAGCCAGTGAGGTCGAGCAGGCCCGGCCCACGCTGGCGCAGCTCATGATTCGCCATCCCAACCGGAGCGGCCTGCAGATGGATCAGGTCAGCCGCC
>JACDCP010000147.1 GCA_013817465.1 Gammaproteobacteria bacterium
CTTTCCCTTGGAGCCTGTCTCCAGGCTGACCTCCCAGACCCGCCGCACGTAGGCGCGCTCGGTGAGGAACTCGTCATCGGTGACGAGCTCATCCGCATCATCGAGCGCGATCCGGTGCAGGCGCCTGCGATAAGTCAGATAGATGTCGGTCAGGCGCCGTGCGGTCGCCTTTCCAATGCAGTGCGCGCACGCGAGTGCTTCGAGCTGGCGGATGTTGTCGGAGTACTCAACGAGCGCCGGCTCGCCGTGAGCGCCGCTCAGCACCCAGTATTGCACGAGGAATTCGAGGTCGGCGAGCCCGCCGTGGTCCTGCTTGATATCGAAGCGGCCAGTGCCGCCGCGCCCGAGCTGTTTGCGCATGCGCTCCCTCATTTGCGGCACCCGCTGCGCAAGCCGCGTGCGATCGACATGCCCCCGCAGGATCTCGCGCCGCACAACCTCGAAGGCCGATCGCACGTCGGCGTCGCCCGCGACCGTGCGCGAACGCGCGAGAGCCTGATGCTCCCAGGTCCATGCGCGCTCCTGCTGGTAGCGGCGGAACGAATCCACGCTGGTCACGAGCAAACCTGAATTGCCGCTCGGACGCAATCGCATATCGACCTGATAGAGGATGCCCGAGCGCGTGGGCGTACCCAGCAAGTGAATGATGCGCCGCCCGAGACGCGCGAAAAACACGGCGTTGTCGAGCGACTTCGCGCCATCGGTGCGTGCTTCCAGATCGTTGGAGTCGTGTACGAATACCAGGTCGAGATCGGAGGCATAGCCCAGCTCGAGGCCGCCGAGCTTGCCGTACCCGACGATCGCGAAGCCGACCGTCCGCCGCTTGACGTTCGAGTCGCACATCGGCCGGCCGTGGCGCGCGACCAGTTCCGTCCAGGCGAGCTTCAGCGCGTGCTCGAGGGTCAGCTCGGCGATATCGGTGAGCCGGTCGCTGATTTTCATGAGCGGCAGGGTCTCGCCCAGGTCGGCCATGGCGACGCGGAACATCGCGGCGCGCTGGAAGCGCCCCAGCGCCTCGAGTTGCTGCTCGAGACCGTCGGCCTCGGCGCGCGCGAGCCGGATGTCCAGATCGGCCGAAAATTGCGCTCGTGTCGGCGGTGAGTCGAAAATGCGCGGGTCGAGCAACTCATCGAGCAGCAGCGGATAGCTCGCCACCTGACGAGCGACGAAGCCGCTCTGCGCGCAAAGTCCCGCAAGACGCCCCAGCACCAGCGGATTCTCGTTCAGCAGGGCCAGGTAGGCGCTGCGCCGCGCGACTGCCTCGACGATGCGCTCGAGCCGCCGCCACGCCAGTACCTGATGCTCGAGGCGACCGACGGCGAGCAACAGGTTCGGGATAAGCGCGTCGAGCCGTTCGCGCGAAGTCTCATCCATGCGTCGATAGAAACCGCTTTGCTTGAGCCGGACCAGCGATTCCTGGATCTCCCGGACGTTTTCGATGCCGGCGCGCGCCAGCGCAGCCTCACCGCGCTCGGCGCTGCCGTCCCAGGTGCCGGCAAGCTGCGATTCCAGCCCGGCGCCGCGGCTTGCCTCCGGCGGGCCGAACAGGGTGCGGGCAAAGTGACGCGCCACGCACGTCCGGTGCTGTTCTAGCTCGTTCGCGAATCCTTCCCAGTCTGCATAACCCATCGCCGACGCAAGGCGCGAGCGCTCGAGCGGCGACCGGGGCAGCGCATGTGTCTGGCGATCATGCATCGCCTGAAGCCGATTCTCCACGCTGCGCAGATACCGGTACGCAGCCTCGAGCTCGGTCGCGACGTGGGGCCCGATCAATTGCTGGCGCTCGATCTTCGGCAACACCTCCAGCAGGCCGCGCGCGCGCAAGCCGGGATCGCGACCGCCGCGAATGAGCTGGAACGTCTGCGCAATGAATTCGATCTCGCGGATGCCGCCCGGACCCGATTTGATATCGTCGCTCAAATCCCGGCGCGAGGACTCGCGCTCGATGAGTTCCTTCATACGACGCAGCGACCCGAATACGCCATAGTCCAGATAGCGGCGATACACGAACGGGCGCAGTATCGACTGAAACAGCGCATCCTGCTCGGCGGCGCCGGTCACCGGCCGCGCCTTGACGTAGGCGTAACGCTCCCAGTCGCGTCCATGCTGTTGCAGGTACATCTCGAAGGCGCCGAGGCTCATGGCAAGTGGACCGCTCGCGCCAAAGGGACGCAGCCGCGTGTCGACGCGAAACACCAGGCCGTCCTCGGTAACGGCATCCAGGTAGTGGATCAGCCGCTGGCAAAGTCGCGAAAAGAATTCCTCACTGCTCAAGCTCCGCGGACCGTCAGTGCGCCCGGCCCCGGGATACAGGAACACGAGGTCGATATCCGAGGAAAAGTTGAGCTCGCGCCCGCCGAGCTTGCCCATCGCGAGCACAATGAGCTCCTGCACGTCGTCGTGCGACCCGCGGGGCTCGCCGAAACGCGGTATCAGCTCCTCGCGGGCGTAGGCCAGCGCAGCAGTGATGCTCGCATCGGCAAAATCGGAAAGCTCGGCGAGGCTGTCATCGAGCGTTGCAGTGCCGGTTAGGTCGCGCCAGGCGATGCGCGACATTTCGCGGCGCCGCGTCCGCCGCAGGCGGCGCGAAAAGTCGGCCGCATCGACTGCCCCGTTCGTCCGGGCATCCAGAAGCCGTGCCCAGTCCCCGGCCCGGCGCGCGCTCACCTCGCCGTTCGCCAGCTCCTCGATGAGCTGTGGCTCACGCAGGCAGTTCGTGGCCACGAAGTCGCTTGCCGCCCAGACTGCGCGCAGGCGGCGGACCAACGAACCGTCGTTGAGCCAGCGGTCTGCGTCCGGCCCCGCCACCGCGCGAAGCTCGACCAGTTGCCGCTCGACAATTTCGCCCAGCGGCGGCGCGACCATCGATTTCGGCAGGGAACGGGTCATGCGCCGAGTGGCTCGAGCGTCAAATCGCTGATTGTAGCTAGCGAATGGCGGCGCGTCGCGGGAACGCCACAGGAGCAATCCAATCGAAGTGCCGCAGCGGACCGGCCGGTACTCGCGGGAGATTGCTGACCCGCGGGCGGGATGAGCGATCAGTCCTTGGCGGCGTCCTTGTAATCGCGCACCAGTGCCGGATCTTCCTCTTTAGCGCGTTTCCGGCCCTTTTCTTCCGCTTTCTCGAGTTCCTTGCGCCGGGCATCCGATTCCGGCTCGGCACGGCGTGCTTCCTCCTCCACGTCGTGCGACTTGATGTGATCTTCAGTGTCCTTGCGATACCGGCGGGCCGATTTCCTGTCGCCCTCGCCCTGCATGCTGCCCTTGTCCGTCATGATTGCTCTCCTCAGACTTCTCGACAACGCGTCGCGTTGCCCGGTATCGAGCAAGACTCGTGCCAGACGAAGTCAGCGATAGTCGCAGTATTCGCGCAAGAATCGCTGGCGCTTGCGTATCTGCTCGCGCAGCTCGACCTGACTGATCTCGCCCTCCCGCTCGTCCAGATAAACAACGGTCAGGGGCGAGTTTTCGGTGGTCGCCAGGCGGGAACCGGTCATCGCGGTCACGTTTTTCCGATCCTCGGCGAGCCCGCGGGCCACGAGCGTGCAGTCGCTGAAGCTCGCTTGCAGTTCCTTGAGCAGTGACTGCTGCCTCTTTCGCTCATTGTCGTCGAGCCGCGCCAGCACGGCGTCGCGTTCGGCTCCCAGCTTCGCGTCGCCGCGCTCCGCGGCGAGCTCGAGCCAGGCCGCACCGAGGGGCACGTCTTGCGGGACACCGAGCCCTTGCAGATGCATCGCGGCGATCATGTACTGCGCGAACTTGTCGCCGATGGGCGCGAGCCTGTCGCGGTAAATATCGTGGGCTTCGGTATATTGTTCCGATTCGAACGCCTCGTCCGCGCTCGCCTGGGCGGCTTCGAGCTCGGACGGATCGGCGGGAGCCGTCGCTTCTTCGGCAAGAACCGAACGGCCCGGCATTACGAGCAGCAGGAGAAGGAGGCTGATGCTTCGTCCGATCATGGTTGGATACCTCGCCGCAAGGTGAACGGGCGGTTGCCTTGGCCGGCGTTGTCTGGACATGTATGGTAATGGACGTCCATAGAGTGATGCTGCCACAGCCGAGGCAACTCTCGCAATGGCAGAAACGCCGGGAATTGCCGAATTCCGCCGCTGCCGGACCATTGCGTCCGCAATGCGTTTGAGACCCGGCACGCGGCTCATAATTCCAGGTTGCCTGCGGGCAAGCATCGGATAGATACGCAAAGCTAATGGGAACCAGGAGCGCCTTTGCCCGGGTGCCCGCAACCGGGCCGGCCCGGATCCCTCATCGCTGACGCTCGGTCAGCCGCTGATCGAGTTGCGCCCGGACTGGGCGCGCGGCTGAGCTGGGGCTCGATGACGTTCCTGCCGGTGCTGCTGACGACCCAGTTGAAGCCCGCCGCACGCTTGCGGAGCCTTCGTCCGCGTCAGGCACCTGCGCGAACGGAGGCGTTTTCCGGAGCGGGATCGACTCGCCGGGCGGACGCCTGCTCCGAAGGCAGGGACGTTTGACGCGGTTCGCTCCCGCTGACTGATGTACAGCGCCAGGCCTTTGGCCCCTGAAAAAAAAGCCCCGCCGGATGGCGGGGCTTTGTCCTTGAGGCGAATGTAAGGCGGGCCTTACATCATGCCGCCCATGCCGCCCATGTCGGGCATGTGCGGCGTGGCTTCCTCATCCTTCGGCGCCTCGGCGACCATCGCCTCGGTCGTCAGCAGCAGGCCCGCCACTGACGCGGCGTTCTGCAGCGCGAGGCGGGTGACCTTGGTCGGGTCCAGGATGCCCATCTCGATGAGATCGCCGTACTCGCCAGTCGCGGCGTTGTAGCCGTAATTGCCCTTTCCTTCCGCGACCTTGTTGAGCACTACCGCCGCGTCATCGCCCGCGTTCTTCACGATCTGGCGCAGCGGCTCCTCGATCGCGCGGCGCAGGATGTTGATGCCCACCGTCTGGTCATCATTGGCGCCCTTGAGCTTGTCCAGAGCCACCCGGGCACGGATCAGCGCGACGCCGCCACCGGCAACCACGCCTTCCTCGACGGCGGCACGCGTAGCGTGCAGCGCGTCCTCGACGCGGGCCTTCTTCTCCTTCATCTCGATTTCAGTCGCCGCTCCGACCTTGACTACGGCGACGCCGCCGGAGAGCTTTGCGACGCGCTCCTGCAACTTCTCCTTGTCGTAGTCCGAGGTGGCATCCTCGATCTGCTTGCGAATCTGCTCAACGCGGCCCTTGATATCTTCGGACTTGCCGGCGCCATCGATGACCGTGGTGTTTTCCTTGGTGATCTGCACCTTCTTTGCTTCGCCGAGGTCATTGAGCGTGGCCTTCTCGAGGCTCAGGCCCACTTCTTCAGAGATCACCGTGCCACCGGTCAGGGTCGCCAGATCTTGCAGCATGGCCTTGCGCCGGTCGCCGAAGCCCGGCGCCTTGACGGCGCAGACCTTGACGATGCCGCGGATGGTGTTGACCACCAGCGTCGCGAGCGCTTCGCCCTCGACGTCCTCGGCCACCATCAGCAACGGACGCCCCGACTTCGCAACGCTCTCGAGCAATGGCAGCAGCTCGCGGATATTCGAGATCTTCTTGTCGTGCAGCAGCACGTACGCGTTCTCGAGCTCCGAGCTCTGGCTCTGCTGGTCGTTGATGAAGTACGGCGACAGGTAACCGCGGTCGAATTGCATGCCCTCGACCACCTCGAGCTCGTTCTCGAGCCCGGAGCCTTCCTCGACCGTGATCACGCCTTCCTTGCCGACCTTCTGCATCGCCTCGGCGATGATTTCGCCGATGCTCTCGTCGGAGTTCGCCGAGATCGTGCCGACCTGGGCGATCGCCTTGTCGTCCTCGCAGGGCTTGGACTGTTTCTTGAGCTGCTCGACCACGGCCACGGTGCCCTTGTCGATGCCGCGCTTGAGATCCATCGCATCGATGCCGGCGGCGACGGACTTCAGGCCCTCGCGCAGGATCGCCTGCGCCAGCACCGTCGCGGTGGTGGTTCCGTCACCTGCCTCGTCGGAGGTGTGCGAAGCGACTTCCTTGAGCATCTGGGCGCCCATGTTCTCGAACTTGTCCTTGAGCTCGATTTCCTTGGCGACCGAGACGCCATCCTTGGTCACGGTCGGCGCGCCAAAGCTTTTCTCGATCACGGCGTTGCGCCCTTTCGGCCCCAGCGTCACCTTGACGGCGTTGGCCAGAATGTTCACGCCCCTGAACATATGCTGGCGAGCGTCGTCGCTGAACTTGACTTCTTTCGCAGCCATCTGTGTGTTCCTCTTTCCTCTCGAAATTCAAAAAAAGCTGTGGATCGGAGGCTGCTTCAGCCTTCGATTATCGCCATGACGTCGTCTTCGCGCATGACCAGGAGCTCGTCGCCCTCGACCTTGACCTCGGTGCCGCTGTACTTGCCGAACAGCACCTTGTCGCCGGCCTTGACGTCGAGCTTGCGGATTTCACCGCTCTCCAGGATCTTGCCGTTGCCGACCGCAATCACCTCGCCCTTGACGGGCTTCTCGGCCGCAGTATCGGGGATGACGATACCGCCCGGGGAGGTGCGCTCTTCCTCCATGCGCTTGACGATCACACGATCATGAAGCGGACGAATTTTCATAATTTTGTCTCCTGACTTTTAAAAGAATCCCGAACCCGAACGGGAGAATCAAAAAGAGGCAAGCCGCAGCACACGCTGGCACTCGCCTCCGAGGAGTGCTAATCATAGGGACGAAAATCTGGATTTCAAGGGGGGTCGGGAGGATGCCACCGGCCCACCATGACAGCGCCCCGGCGCGGCGGTATGCTCCCCGGTAATGCCATCCGACCACTTGCTGGTGCTCACCACCTGCCCCGATGCCGGGACCGCGCGTGTCATCGCCCGCACGCTCGTCGAGGAACGGCTCGCGGCCTGCGTCAACCGCCTGGACGGCGTCGTGTCGACCTATCGCTGGGAAGGCGGGACACGCGAGGATGCCGAATGCCTGCTGCTGATCAAGACCGCGACCAGCGCCTTTGAGCGGCTGGCGGCGCGGGTTCAGGCCCTGCACCCCTATGAACTTCCCGAGCTCATCGCGATCTCTGTCGAGGGCGGTTCAGACCGCTACCTCCGCTGGCTGAGCGAGTCGACGGCATGAAAATGGGGACATTCCTGATTTCGTCAGGTGGCGATAGCGCTCACGACTCGCACGCGCAGCCGGAAATCAGGAATGTCCCCATTTTCCGGCGGCTGCCGGCGCTGGGCATCCTGCTGGCCATGCCCGCTTTCGCGCTCGGCCCGAACGATATCCTGCCGCCGGAGCAGGCGTACCCCTACACGGTCACCGCGGCGGACGGCGCGATCGAGGTCGGCTGGGACATCCAGCCGGGCTACTACCTGTATCGCGACCGCATGGGCTTCGCGAGCGCGACGTCCGGCATCGAGCTCGGCGATCCAGGGCTGCCCCCCGGTGAAATCCACGAGGACGAGTTCTTCGGCCGCATGGAAACCTATCGCGGGCCGACCACCGTCCGTATCCCGTATTCGGCGGCCGCGGACGCGCCTGACACGCTGACGCTCGAAATCAGCTCGCAAGGCTGCGCGGACCTTGGGGTCTGCTATCCGCCGCAAACATGGACCGCCGCAGTGCCGCTCATAGCGATCGGAGCGTCCGGGTCCGGCAGCCTGTTCGACCGGCCCGGCGAGGCGCCCGTCGCCGCGTTATCCAATCCGGTCGTCGGACAGGCGCCCGGTCCATCGCTCCCCGGCGGCGCTTTTGTGGAGTCCGGCTTTCTGCCGCCGGGCGAGGCTTTCCGATTCGTTGCCACGACCGATGGGCCGAACCTGTTGCTCGCACACTGGAAAATCGCCGACGGTTACTACCTCTATCGGGACAAGTTCGCCTTTGATGTCGAGGGCGAAGCCATACAGCTCGGCGCGCCCGAGCTGCCGCCGGGCGAACCCAAGCACGATGAGTTCTTCGGCGATACCGAAGTGTATTACGACGAGGTAACGGCGCGAATCCCGTTCGCGCGCGCTTCGCCGTCGGCAGCCGAAATCACCTTGCTGGCGAGCTTCCAGGGTTGCGCCGAGGACGGCATTTGCTATC
>JACDCP010000148.1:0-7390 GCA_013817465.1 Gammaproteobacteria bacterium
GCCAGTAACATGTCGACCAGCGCCGTGAACTCGCGTTTGAATTCTTCGTAATGCTCGCCGGTCCCGGGACCGGTAAAGCCTGTGTGGATCAGCCGCACCTTGCCGGCCCGGTTGACGAAGATAGTGGTCGGAAACGCCATGATGCCGTTCAGCATGGGCAGCGTCCTGCTCGCCTCGTCCTTGGCGGAGATGCCGGCGATCAGAGGTTCATACTCGATGCCCAGCTCGTCGCGCCAGCGGCGCGTCGTCTCTGCCGCCTTCTCGAACTCATCGAAACGCTCGTACATGAGCGCGATGATCTCGAGGCCCCGGTCGCGATTCTCCTCGTAGAAGGGCGCCATGAAGACTGCCTCGTCGCGGCAGTTCGGACACCAGCTCCCGGCCAGCGTCACTATGACTACCTCTCCGGCGAACTGCGGATCCGACAGGGAGACCGGCTCGCCTTCGAGATTCGGGAACGTGAAGTCGAATTCGTCGTAGCCCTCTTTCAGCCAGGTCATCGTCGTCGCATCGGGCAACGCGGCCTGCTCGTCGCGCTGCGCCGTCCAGTCCTCGTGCCAGGTGGCGCCCGACCAGTAGTCGCCCGAGAGGCTGCCGTCGGTTTCGACATCTGCCTCGAACAGATATGCGTGAGCGCCGTCAAACGTGGACAGATACAGACGCCCATCGCGCACGGAGCCTGCAAGAAAGCGGTAGTCACCGGTCGGCGTGAGGATGGTGCCGGTGACGGCCTTCCCATCCTGCTCGAATTCGCCAACCGCATTGTAGGCGCCGCCTTCGTCATCGACGAACCGCATCGCCCAGCGGCCTGCCACGTCCGGCGGCGCGTCCTCTGCTTTATCCGAAAAAAAGCGATAACTCTCGCCGTGCACGGCGCGAAACGGAATGTGCTGCTCCTCGCCGTGCAGCTTGACGAGCGTCAGCGTGCCTTCGAGCACGTCTCCGTCGAGCGTCGCGTCGATTCTATTGTTGAAGCCGGTGAAGACGAACGCGGCGCGATTGCCGTCGATCCGCACGTCCGGCACGGACACGCGCTCCGCGCCGTTGATGAAATGAACCTGCGGCGATTCCGGAGGTCCGGCGACTTCCATCGTCAACGGCAGCTCGCCGCCGGGGAGCGTGAGGGAAACGCGCCAAGTGCCCGTTTCGAGGCCGACTGGAACAGATTCTGCGCATGCTGCAAGCAGGATAGTGAGCACGAAGATTCGATAAGCGAATTTCATCAGCGGAATTCTACGCATAGAGGCGCAGAGTGCGCAAAATGGCGGCGGGACGCGCGATGGGGCATCAGCCCGAAACAGCCGGGTTCCGCTTTTCGCCGGAACGATGAATGGCGTTCTTATCGATAGCCGGCCGCCTGCAAAGAAAACAACCGCGCGTAGTGGCCGTCCTCACTCATCAGGTCCTCGTGGCTGCCTTGCTCGATGATGCGTCCCTGCTGGATGAAGACGATCTGATCGGCCATGCGCACGGTCGAGAAGCGGTGTGAGATCAGGATGGCGATCTTGTCGCTGGCGAGCCCGCGGAAGTGCTCGAACACAGCCGCCTCCGCGGCCGCGTCCATGGCCGCGGTCGGCTCGTCGAGCACCAGGATATCCGCTTCGGTGCGCATGAATGCGCGCGACAGCGCGATCTTCTGCCACTGGCCGCCCGACAGCTCGCGGCCGCCCTGGAACCAGCGGCCGAGCTGCGTGCGGTAGCTTTCCGGCATCAGGTTGATGAACCCGGCGGCCATGCCCTTGGTGGCCGCCTCGCGCCAGCGATCCTCGTTCTCGAACTCGAGAACGTCGCCCGCGCCGACATTCTCTCCGACCAGCATCTGATAGCGCGCGAAGTCCTGGAAGATCACGCCGATTCGCTGGCGCAGGACCGTCGGATCCCATTTGACGAGATCGAGCCCGTCCAGAGTGATGCGCCCGGCATCCGGCCGGTACAGGCGCGTCAGTAGCTTGATCAGCGTGGTCTTGCCGGAGCCGTTCTCGCCGACCAGTGCAAGGCTGGTACCCGGTTGGAGGTGCAGCGAGATGTCGACCAGCGCCGGCACTTCCGCGCCCGGGTAAGTGAAGCTCACGTGCTCGAAGCGTATGCCGTCGCCCGGATCGGGTCCCGCGGTCGCTTCGCCGGCAGCCTTCTCCACCTGTTGTTCGAGATACTCGTACAGATTTGACAGATACAGATTGTCCTCGTACATGCCGCTGATGGCGGACAGCATCGCGGAGATAGCCGCCTGCCCCTGCTTGAAGACCAGCAGATACATGGTCATCTGGCCGAGCGTCAGCGTGCCGTTCACTGCGGCGACAACCACCCATGCATAAGCGCCATAGAGCGCCGTAGTCGCGACGAGCCCGAGAACGAAGCCCCAGCTGTCGCGGCGCAGAGTGAGGTTGCGATCCTCGCGGTACAGCCGGGCAAAAATGTCGCGGTAACGCTTGAGCAGCAACGGCCCCAGCTCGTAGAGCTTGACCTCCTTTGCATAGTCTTCGCGCGCGATGACGGTCTCGAGGTACATCTGCATGCGCGTTTCCGGCGAACGCCAGCGGAACAGCCTGAAGGCGTCGCCCGAGAACTTCGCCTCGGCAAAGAACGACGGCAGCCCGGCAATCACCAGCACCACGACCGCCCACGGCGAAAACTGCACGAGCAGAAAGCCGTAGCTGACCAGCGAGATGCCATTCTGGGCGAGCCCGAAGGTGCGGTTGACGAGACTCAGGGGACGGCTCGAGGCCTCACGGCGCGCGCGCGTCAGCTTGTCGTAGAACTCGGAGTTTTCGAAGTCGGTGAGCTGCAGCGTGAGCGCCTTCTCGAGAATCAGCACGTTCACCCGCTGGCCGAGCAGCGCGCGCAGCAACGACTGGCAGACCGATATACCGCGCTGCGCGCCCGCGATCGCCGCTATGACGAGCGCTTCCAGGGCGACGAAGAGCAGCACGTCGCCGTAGTCGCGCACGCCTGATTCGGCATGAAGTGCGATCGCTGCGACGACACCGTCCACGATGAGCTGGCCGACGTAAGCGACCGCGGCCGGCAACACGCCGGCGATCAGGGTAAGCAGGGCGAAGGCGATCGTGAGGCCGCGGCTCGTGGACCAGACGAGCTGAAGCGCCCGGCGACTGTAACGAAAGACGCCGAAGAAGCGGCGGACGATGCCGATCTCGGCGTCGAGTTGCGGCGGCGGTGTGCTCGAGCGGGCGTCTATTCGGGCTTGGGAAGGAGGCACTTCATCGATGTGGCGGCGCGCGGCTCCAAATCAAGACGAAGCGAGGCGATTTGATTGCGTCGCGGGTCCTGCCGGGGTGACAGACTGAAGCCCGGTTTCAGGGACGGAGACCGCCATGGCGCAGGCGATGCGGGTGGACGCGGCGAGGGACTTCGCACCCTCCGGCACGGACGTTGCGCTGGCGCGAGCGTCGATTGCCGGCCTGGCGGCAGCCCGGGAAAGCCGCGCGGAGTACTGGCGCGATCGCTTCATGACGGCGTTCGAACGGTCGGTGACACCGCACGGTCTGGCCGCAGTGCTTGCCGGCGTGGAGCCGGCCGATGCGCTCGCGGACGGCTTCTGCCTGTCCGCGGCGCCGTTATTCAACGGGCCGCATAGCCTCGACTACGTGAGCGTCGAAGCCCTGACGCTTCGGCTCGCTCGATTGCTGATTGCAGACAAAGCCGTGGCCATGGAGGTCTCGGGAGCTCGGCCGGTAGCGGATGCCGTGCGCGACGGTGCGGACGAGCCCTTCGACCTGGCGAATCTGCCGCGGCGTCTGTCTGCGGCACTCGAACGCTTCCGCCTCGCTTTCGCGCCGGCGGCCTTATCGATACGCTGCGATCATCCGGATGCCCAGCGCCTGGTCCGCTCGCGACGCAACGCATCCGCCGCGACTGCGCAGCTTTATCTGCGCATCACCGACGAGTTCATGGCAGCCGTGCGCGATGGACGCCCCGTCCCCCTGCACCATCGGCTCGAGCCCGCGCACGGCTCGCCGTTCGGCAGCTCGCAAGCGCGCAGGGAAAGGACTTGGATTTATGCCAGGGTCGACGCGCGGGCATGGTGGCGTGAAATCGTCTGCGACGCCCATGCGGGCGACGCGGTGACGCCGGTCTTCGATGGCCGGACGGGGTCTGCGTGCCCCCTGGCCGGCCCGGAGGTCATCGATTGCATCGAGCCCGGGCTCGGCCAGTGTTCACCCGCTGACGGTGCCCGCATCACGCTCGACGTGAATCTCGCCAGCTTCGTGAATCGTCGCCGCCAGGTCGACCGCCTGCGTCTCGCGCGCAGCCTGCGCGATGCCCTGCGTATGGCCGACAATCTGGTCGATGCCGTGCATTGGCCGCTCGAAAGCCTGCATGCCGATGCCGTCGCGCATCGTCGCATCGCTTTGCATATCACCGGTATCGGTGACACCGTTTGCAGACTCGGTCTCGATCCCGCCCACTTCGCCACGCTCGTGCGCATGAACGACACGCTAGGTTTCGTGCGCGCGTGTGTCTTCCGTCACTCACGCGCCCTCGCACGTCTGCGCTCGCCGTTTCCGGGTCTGCACGCCGCGCGCATGATCGAGCTGCTGCCTCGCTCCGATCTGCGGGCCGAAGTGCGCGAGCGCATCCGGCAGCACGCGACCCGCAATCGTGAGCTGCTGGTGTTGTCGCCGTTCAGTGTGCTGCCGCGTGAATCGAATGGCATCGACGCACTGCCGTACTTCAACCTGTTGCCGCTGCTGCGCTTCGCCGACAGCATCGGGTTCCGCGCCGATCCGCTCGGCAGGCGGCTGACCGTCGATCAATACGAGCGCTTCATGCGCCTGACCTGGGCGGCCTCCATGCACGACGTGCGTCGCTCGGTTTCCTGAAAGCTGCGGCCGTCAGCACCCCTCCCGCAGATCGGCGCGAGGTTTCGCGCTCCGCCGCCGCTTCCGGTAAGCTCCGGAGCCACTGGCCCGGCCGAAGCCCCGCGAGAGAGCTCTGTTGCCCCCACTGCCCGACCCACATGGGATCGCCACGCTGCTGTTGACCGCAGTCGCCCTGTATCTCTTCACGCGCGACCGCATTCCGCTCGAGACGTCAAGCCTCGTGATACTCACCACGATTGTGGTGGGGTTTCAGCTATTTCCGTATGAGCGCGATGGCGTGCCCCTGGGTGTGCATGAATTCTTCAGCGGATTCGGCAACGAGGCGCTGATCGCGGTCTCCGCGCTGATGATCGTCGGCAAGGGACTCGAGACCACCGGCGCACTGCAGCCGCTTGCGGCCTGGATGGGGAAGGCCTGGAGCGCGCGGCCGCAGCTCGCGTTGCTTGCGACTCTTGTGATCAGCGCGATTCTGAGCGGTTTCGTCAACAACACCCCGATCGTGGTCATGCTGCTGCCGATGCTGGTCGGTATCGCTATCCGGACCAAGGTGCCACCTTCCGGCATTCTCATGCCGATGGGTCTCGCGACTATTATCGGAGGCACGGGCACCTCCATCGGCACGTCGACGAACCTGCTCGTCGTCGGCATCGCGGAAGACCTCGGTGAACCACCGATCGGCATGTTTGATTTCACCTTGCCGGTCGCGCTCGCCGGGGCTCTCGGCATCGCGTTCCTCTGGCTGATCGCGCCGCGGCTATTGCCGGTGCGCAAGCCGCTCCTGGGAGATACTTCGCCGCGTGTATTCAATGCTCTGATGTACGTGACAGAGGAAAGCTTTGCTAACGGCAAGACGCTCTCGGAGGTGCTTGCACGCACCCAGAACCGTATGAAGATCGACAGGATCCAGCGCACCGAAACGCTGTTCGTGGCGAAGCTGCCCTCGGTCAGATTTCAGCCGGGCGACCGATTATTCGTCAAGGATTCGCCGGAGAACCTGAAGGAATTCGAGACGCTGCTCGGCGCGACGCTGCACAACGTGGCCGAAGACGAGCATCCCGCCGGCGATGGATTTCCGCCGGCCGAGCAGGGCCAGCAGCTCGCGGAGGTCGTCGTCACGCGCGGATCGCCTCTGCACCACGAGACGCTCGACTCGGCGCGTTTCACGGCCAGCTACAAGCTCCTGCCGCTTGCCATCCATCGCGCGCGCGAGCAGACCTCGGACATCAAGGGCGATCTCGGCAACATCCGCCTGCGGTCCGGCGACGTGTTGCTCGTCCAGGGAACGCGCGCTCATATCAATGAGCTCAAGACCGGTGGCGCGATGCTGGTCCTGGACGGCACGACGGATCTCCCGCACACGCACCGCGCGCCGCGCGCGTTGACCATCATGGCGCTGGTCATCATCGCTGCCGCCACCGGGCTGATGCCGATTTCCGTAAGTGCACTTTGCGGCGTCGGGCTGATGCTCCTGGCGCACTGCATGACGTGGCGCGACGTAGCCGACGCGCTGAGCATGCCCGTTATCCTGATCATCGTCGTGAGCCTGGCGCTCGGCGTCGCACTCATCAATACCGGTGGCGCCCAGTATCTGGCGGAGCTTTACGTCTGGATGGTGCGGGGCTTCCCCACGCCGATGATCCTGAGCGGACTGATGCTGGTCATGTGCGTCCTCACCAATGTCGTATCCAACAATGCAGCGGGAGTGATCGGCACGCCGATCGGCATCAGCATCGCCCACGAGCTCGGCGTGACGGCGGAACCGTTCGTGCTCGCGGTGCTGTTCGGTGTCAACATGAGCTACGCGACGCCGATCGGCTACCAGACCAACCTGCTGGTCATGAGCGCAGGCGGCTACAAGTTCTCCGATTTCCTGCGCGTGGGGCTGCCGCTGACGGTCATCATGTGGCTTGCATTCTCATTCCTGCTGCCGGTCCTGTACGACCTGTGAAAATGGGGACATTCCTGATTTATCGGACCATTAACCCTGAAGTGTCACGCTTACTCACGAATAAATCAGGAATGTCCCCATTTTTCAGGAATGTCCCCATTTTCCGGGTTGACGCCATTGCAGGCTGCGGGCGATACTCGGCGCAATGAGCATGAAGCGTTTCAACACGTCGTGGTGGCCCGGGCCCTTGGAGAGGGTGCGCGGCTAGGTCACGTCAGAACCCAATCGCGCCGAAACCCATCTCCGCCGTGCCGGGATGGGTTTTTTGTTGCCCGTTCCGGACTCCATACGCTGCTTCACGAGGAGTCCATGCAGCCACCTTTCGACATCGCCGCAGATCTGGACACGCCGGTCTCGGCTTATCTGAAGCTCGCGTCGTTCGCGCCGCGCTTCCTCCTCGAGAGCGTGGAGGGCGGCGAGCGCCTTGCGCGCTATTCCTTTCTCGGCTTCGGTGATGCGCTAGAGGTCGCAGTCGATGCGGACGGCCTGCGCGTCGATGGCGCACCGGTCACGTCAACGCCTGATCGCGATGTGTTGCTCGACGGCCTGCGCACCGCTCTCCGGCGCGCGCCGCGGCTCGAGCCCTTGCTGCCCGGTGTGC
>JACDCP010000148.1:7400-7992 GCA_013817465.1 Gammaproteobacteria bacterium
GTGCCATTCACGGGCGGCCTGGTCGGGGCGGCCGCGTACGATCTCGTGCGCCATTTCGAGAAGCTGCGGCCGCGACGGACAAACGACACGCCGCTCGCCGCGTACGTGGCGCCCGCGTCGCTGCTCGTATTCGATCATCTCACGCGCCGCGTCGCCCTGCTGCATGCCGGCAGCGAGGACGAGAGGCTGGCATTGCGCAGCGAAGTCATCCGCGCGCTGCGCGGCGCAGTGCCGGCGGCGCGCGCGCGAAACGGGTTCGAACGGCCACGTTCGAGCCTCGACGAGCCGGGGTACGTCGAAGCAGTACGGCACGGCCAGGAGAACATCGCGGCCGGCGACGTCTATCAGCTCGTGCTTTCGGTGCGTTTCGCCGGTGGCTGTGACATCGACCCGTTCGAGGTCTACCGGGCGCTCAGACTCATCAACCCGTCGCCGTATATGTATTTCCTCCGGCTCGGGCCGTGCAGCATCGTCGGTTCTTCGCCTGAAGCGCTCGTGCGGCTGTCACAGCGCCGAGCCGAGCTGCGCCCGATAGCCGGCACGCGCTCGCGCGGCGCGAATTTCGAAACGGACAACCGGCTCGAGGCAGAGC
>JACDCP010000149.1 GCA_013817465.1 Gammaproteobacteria bacterium
ACGAGTGACGCCGATGCAGGTTATACCAACCTTCGATCCACTCGAACACGGCGAGCTTCGCTTCAGCCTGGGTCTTGAAGCGCCGGCGGAAGCAATCAACAAAGTGCTAATCTCTGCAAACCAAAGCCGTGTTGCGACGACCAGTTGAGTCCGGGCTGGCAGCCGCGATCGCTGTGATGAACAACCTGCGCCGGTCGACGCTGCGTGAGCGCAGTGTCCAGCGCGTCGAGCACGAGCTCGGTGCGCAGATGCGCTTCCATCGCCCAGCCGACGATCTTCCGCGACCAGACATCGAGCACGATCGCCAGGTACAAGAAGCCGGACCACGTCGGGATGTACGGGTGAGTAGGCCGGGGCATTTCAGCCCCAGCCCCTCGCAGAACCGGACGTGAACCTCTCAGCTCATCCGGCTCCCATCATCGGGCCGTCGGGATAAAACCCAGTTCCCAGTGCACGAACGAGCGTGGAGCACGTTCAGCAAGCCGACCAAGCGCCCGTGACGCGCGGATGACTCCGCGCGCAAGACGTTTGTACTTGCGTTGCAACCAGCGCACCAAATACTCGTTCACGCTCCGCCAGAGTGGCTTCATCGCTGAAGCATGGAATCGACCGTAGTAGTTCGACCAGCCGCGCAGGATCGGCCCGAACATATTGGCAAGATCACTCAGCTCCTTGTCGCACTTCAGTTGCAGATGCCAGCCGCGGACGGTTTGGCGCATGGCTTTCATCGCCTCCCGGCTGACAGCCGGAGAGAAATTCACATAGACACGACCATACTTGTCCACTGCTTTACGCGGTCGGAACGTGTAGCCGAGAAAAGTGAATTGTACGACGGGGTACCTTTCCTGCCGATTAACATCCTGACAGTAAACGATCCGCGTCTTCTCCGGATGCAGTTCAAGTCCGCACTGACTGAGCCGCTCCGCAAGTTTACGCAACACCAATTTTGCCTGCGCTTCGCTCTTGCAGTGGATGACACCGTCATCAGCGTAGCGACAGAATCGAACGCTGCGCATATGGCGTCGTAACCACGCGTCCAAAGCATAGTGCAGAAACAGGTTTGCCAGCAGTGGACTCACGACACCCCCTTGCGGGGTACCCCGTTCGCGCACCACCAGTTGCCCCTGCTCGACCTCCATGGGTGCCTTCAGCCATCTGTCGATGTACAAAAGAGCCCACGGATTGCTGCAGTGTTTTCGTACCGCCCGCAGTAACAGCTCGTGATCAATGTTATCGAATAGACCTTTGATGTCGAATTCGACTACCCAGTCATATTCCCAGCTGCGTCGTCTCACCAGCGCTACCGCATCCAGAGCGGAACGCCCCGGCCGATAGCCGTATGAGTTACGATCGAAGACCGGCTCGAGCATCGGCTCGAGGACCATCTTGACCACCGTCTGTGCCACTCGATCTGCAACTGTCGGCACGCCCAGGATCCTTGTGCCCCCGCATTTCTTCGGGATCGGCACAGCTTTGACTGGCGGCGGAAAGTAGCTGCCAGAGGCCATCCGATTCCAAAGCTTGTACAGGTTGTCCTTGAGCTTGCTCTCAAACTGCTCAATCGATTCCTTATCTACTCCAGCACTGCCGCCATTCGCCCTGACCCGCTGGAATGCTTCCCAGACGAGTTGCTTGGGAATAACGAACGGCTTGGTCATTTGCTCATGCTCCTCCCGCTTGCGCGGTTGACATGAACGCCTGACTCGATGACGCGACCCCTTCGCTCCATCATCATTACAATGACTTCATCACTACTACGAGTCGCTCCGCCCCTTGATCGCACGTCGGTACTGTCGGCCTCGCAGGTTATGCTTGTACCTTTCCCTTCACATCGCGATCGAAGGTTCCCGCAGTTCAACGTAAGAGCCTGAACCGAGCTCGCGCTGCCTCTATGCCGGACGCCGCATGGCCAATAAACAGGCACCCGCCATGCTAATCCCGGGATAACATCAAGCCCCGGTTTCGACGTCATCTGAGCACTTTCGACACTTGAACGGCAGTTCACGGTTGTTCGCCTTCTTCGGTTCTCACCTGATGCCTTATGGCACCTTTTCCGCAACGCTCACGACCGGGGCTTTTGACCCAAGCCGCTTGCGGTGGTTTGCAACCTGCTCCTGCAAGCCGATTGCGAGGGACCATACCCTCATCTCCTACGCCGCTTGCTGCGGCACACTGAAGTCCGCAACCCATTTCCGGTTCGGCGCACTCGCCGTAAAATCCCGGTTCCCGAAAAGGCGTATAAAACGCACTATCCGCAGGTGCTCATGACGCCAATCTGGGCGTCTTCGTGGCAGTTCGTGGTAGTCCTGCGTCGGCGGCGTCGGCCCCTTGCCGCGGCCGTCGCGGCGGAGGACACTCGCGCACGGGGGAAGCATCCGGGCTATGTCTCTGCGAGGTCGAGATGGTCTCCTACACGTTCGCGCTGGTCCTCACGGTCGTCTCCGACGACGCGGGCAATGCCGTCCCGGGTCCGGTGAACGGCACCCTCGGCCCCTACTCCGCCGCCTTGAAGGCCAGGCTCTCACAGTACTGGGATGCGGTGTCGGGCGGTCGCGTGCAGGTCGATTGGAAGCCCGACGCCCCGCTCCAGGTGATGCAGACGATGAAGCAGTGGACGGATCTGACACCGCGGGACAAAATCGCCCAGGCGCGCGCTCAGGCGCGCGCCCAGAACCTGATCCCCGACGGCACCGAGGTGATCCTCGTCGCAAACGACGCCGACACCCCGCGCGCCGTGACCCCGGCTGATTCCAGCCCCTATGTCCACCGCACCTTCCTCACCCCCGCCACCGTCGCACACGAGCTGGGCCACTACTTCGAGTGGCGCGGCTCGCGCAGGTGGGGCCACGCCGACGTGGCCCGAGACTTCTTCCGCGACGAGTACGCCGACCGCACGTGCATCATGGGCGGCGAGGGCGATAAGTTCTCGTTCCAGGATGCGCTGATCCCGGCCTTGGCCGGCGAGCCCTTCGCGACGCGCAGCGGCCCCGGGATGAATCCCGCGCTGGTCGACCAGTGCGGCTGGCTCGACCCGTCCGCGCCGCTCGTCGCCGTGATCGACCCGGTGGCGCTCGGTCAGGTCACGCTGCAGCCGTGGCGCGGCGCCCCGCGCACCGATGCGTCCGGTGGTGCACCCGTTGTCGCGATCCTCGACGGACGGGCTCTCGACGACGGACGGCTCTACGTGTGCATCCGGGAGGCCACCGGGTGGGATCGCGGGTTCGCGAGCCCGTTCCTGACCACCCCGACGGGAGAGCCCCATAAGCAGCTGTGCGTCTACCTCAGCACCCTCTCCGGGGACAGCCTGCTCCTCGCGAGCGGCTCCGCCACCCCCGGCACCACCGCGACGCTCGGGCGAGTTCCGCTCCGGGTGACCGTCGTCGCGAGCACCCCTGAGGGAGTCACGATCCGGGTCGACGACAGTCCCTGGCGCGGCTCGTACGCGCTGGAGGGCGTCGAGTGCGCGCCGGGCGCGCAGGTCGCGACGGCGGCGTGGGGCGTCACCGCCGACGCCTACGTCATCGATGGCGGCGGGAAGGTCCGCTACAACCACTTCAACGGCCACGGCTGGGAACACAAGCCGTGGCCGCTGATCGACGGCGTCACTTGCGACCCGCTCGGGGGGATCGCCGCGGTCGCACGTCACGGCGGTCTCGTCGAGGTGTTTGTCACCGACCTGTCGGGCGCCGTGCACCGGATGCAGCGCCGGGACCGGACATGGTCGCCGACATGGGAGGCGCTGCCGGGAGGTGGACTCGGCCCGCAGTCGTCCCTCGCCGCCACCCGCATCAACGACGACCATCTGCTCCTCTGCGGGGTCCGCCCCGACGGGCAGATCTCGCGCGTCGAGGTGGGTGACGCCGGCACGCTCGCCAACTGGGTGTCGGCGCCGCCGATGGCGATGAGCCACGTCGCGGCGACGCCGGACGACGCGGCTCGTGGCCGGATCTACGCGGTCGCCGCCCGCAACCCCGACCGCAGCGTCTGGGCGACGCCCGATCTCGCGTCCCCCGACCCGATGAGCTGGGGCGCGGTCGGAACGCTGGCGTTCGAGGGCGAGCGCCCCCCCGCGGCGACCAGGATGCTCGGCGGTGGCGAGGTCGTGATCGTCGGCACCGACCCGGTTCGGCTCCTCTCGTGGACCGGTACCGACTGGATTGTCGACGAGTTCGGGCCGACGCCGCGCGACCCGGCGGGCGGGCTCGCGGTCATGAGCCGCGTCGACGAGTCGCTCGACGTCCTTTACATTGACTCCGCCGGCGCTGTCCAGGTGTCACCCTGGTCGCGCCGCAAGGACTTCGCTCCGGCGTGGACCCAGTACGACTCGGAGGCGACCGTCGTACTCCAGGCCGGAACCGGTCACTTCGTGCGCGCAGCGAGCGGCGGGGGCGGCGGGATGGGTGCGGACGGCGAGGTTATCGGGGAGTGGGAGCGGCTGCGGATGCTGGAGTGCCAGACCGTCATCATCAACGCAGGGGAGACGCGGCGGCTCGTCGTATTCCAGACGCACAGCGGCCACTACGTGGGCGCCGTGGGCGGCGGCGGATCGCACGTGATCGCGGAGGCGATCCAGGCGGGGCCTTGGGAGACGTTCTACCTCAAGCCGCTCCCGGGCTCCGCCCCGGGAGTGGGGCCGGTGACGATCGGCTGCATCGACGAGGCTCACTACTGGAGCGCGGTCGGCGGGGGTGGGGCCGCCCTCGCCGCGGACAAGAGCGACCCGAAGGAGTGGGAGAAGTTCATCTTCCTGGTGGTGCCGTGACGCCCGAGTGAGTGGGGGCAGCGCTGTGCCGCCATTCGTCCATGCTTCTCCTGGAGCGCGATCGCGAGATCGGCGCCCTCGTAGCCGCAGGCGTGCCGTAACATGTCTGGATGTACCGGAAAAGGGAGCTGCACCAGCCGTGACGATGTGCGATCAGAATCAGCGTTGCATCCCGATGGCCATGATGACGGCCGATTGATTTAGCGGCAGCGATGAGCTGCCCGACTTCGTCGCGTAGATACTCTCGGCTGCGCACCGTCGAGTTTGGCGCCCGCCTCGGCGGTCGATTTCTCGGTTCGGGTTCGCGTGACGACTGTCATGCGGTCGCAATCGCACGACGTTTGTTGTCATAGCCTGGGACTTCTCTTGTTCGATTCGCAGTGGAGAAATGCGAGGCGGCAACCTCGCGCACTTGCCGGCACCCGTCTAACGCACTCGGTAAAGCGTTCGCAAAGAGGATGACGCGCCATCTGTCGCGAACCGTACCACGGCGTTCTCAGAAACTGCTCGTCAATGACGCGCATCAACCGGAGATTCAAAGGATTCTCGCCACGGGCGGTGTAATAGAAACTCGAACGTGAAATCCCCACCAGCTGACACTGACGGACCAGGCTGAGTTGTGAATGTTGAGCGTCAATCATGGTGCGCCTCCGAGCGAAGCTCAACGATCGAAGGCTTTGGACAAAAATCCCGCTCGACAACCAGCTCGCCGACCTTCGCCTGCAGTGTCTTGATCTCGGCTTCATGATCGTTGCGACCTTTGGGCGAACCCTTGGCAAAACTCTCCTTCAGCCCCGACAAGGCTTCTCGTTTCCATTTCGAGATCATGTTCGGGTGAACCTGATAACGGCTCGCCAGTTCCGCGATAGTACCGTCACCCCGAATTGCCGCCAGCGCGACCTTTGCCTTGAAATCCGGCGAAAAATTCCGTCGTTTGGCCATCGTCGTAAAATCTCCTCATCCGAGCAGATTCCACCTTAGCGTACTGTCCGAATTTTGGGGACCACTTCTGCCGCCGAGACCGGCACATAGTTCGACAGCGATGCGAGGATGACCTGTCATTCGATTCTTGGTGCTCCACTCACATTTGCGCTGTTGTGTGCCTTGGCTCGCTCCGCATACATCACGGCGGCCACAATGCGAAGTTAGCCCTTTGTTCCACTGGAGACCTGTCCCGCAACACTGGACATTCGAATTTTTTCATCCATGCCTTGCGTAACTTGCATTCCGCCAGACTGGCATTAATGATTCACGCGCGGCAAAAAACTGTCGACAAAGATACGCTCCTCGTACGCCCCTTGCGCCTTTACGGCCACGACGCAGGCCTCAACGAAGGTCGGTGACCCGGCGCTCAGGACCCACCATCCGGACAGATCCGGGAACTCCTCGGCGAGGAATCCTTGCAGGCGCCCCTTGCGCCAGTGCGCGTGCGGCGGCATTTCATCCTGGCGGGTGAGCGTGATCAAGTAGCGGAAGTGCGAATAGCGGTGGGCCAGCGCGCGCAGCTCGTCCTGCGCGAACACTTCGCTTGCGTCGCGGACCGAGAAGATCAACACAGCTTCGCGCTCATGGCCCCGCGCCAGCAGATTCTTGAGGATTGACAGAATGGGCGCGAGCCCCGTGCCGCCGGCGAGGAGCAGCATCGGGTCGTCGATGTCAGACGGCAAAGTGAACTGACCGTACGGCCCGTGCACGGTGACGTGCCTGCCGACGCACAGCTCCTCGTGAATCCAGCCGCTCGAAGCGCCGCCCGGGTGACGAACGATGTAGAACTCGAGCAGCCCGCTCACGGGCTTGCCTGATTCGTCCGCCGGCGTCGCGATTGAATAGGTCCGGTGTGGGCTCACGCCGGCCGTGCCGATCTCCATGTGCATGCCGGACTCGTAGCGAAAATCCACTTCCGGCGGCACGGCGACGACGAGGCGGCGCACGGACGGCGTCACCGCCACGCAGCTCACGACCTCGGCGTCGAAGCGCTGCGGCTCGATGGCCGCTCCGGCACTCGCCGAGGGCATCGGGTTCAGCATGCGGATCTTGAGCACGTCGCTCGTCGCGCGGCTCTGGCAGATCAGGCATTTGCCCTCCGCTTTCTCTTCCTCTGTGATCGTGAAGCCCATCACCCAGCCGTGATCGACGCTGCCTTCGAGGACTTGCGCCTTACAGGTGCCGCAGGCGCCGCCGCGGCAGTTGTGCGGCAGGCGGATGCCGTGCTTGATGGCCTCGTCGAGCACGAGCTCGGTCTTCTCGCACTCGAAGGTCGCGTCGTTGTTCTCGACGATGACCTTGCAAACGTTCGCGCTCATGGTGAGCCGCTCAGACCGGCCACTTTTCGAGCGTGGCGACGAACTCGGTCAGGAACGCGTTAGCCTGGAAGCCGTCGAGGGCGCGGTGGTCTATGGTCAGGGTCACGTAGCAGCGCGGCCGCGGCTCGATCACGTCCCGGCCGTCCTTCTCGACGACGACCGCGCGCTTCTCGAGCTTGCCGATGCCGAGAATCGCGGTCTGCGGCTGGTTGATGACGATCGGCGTCGCGACCAGGCTGCCGCTGACGCCGTGGTTGGAGATCGTGAACGTGCCGCCGCGGATCTCTTCCGGCGCGAGCCGGTTCGCATGGGCTTTTTCGGTGAGCGCCTGCAGACGCCGCGCGGTTTCGGCGAGGTCGAGGTCCTGGACGCGGCGCAGCACGGGCACGATGAGCCCTTCGTCGTCGAGCGCAATGCCGACACCAATGTTGAAGTCGTCGAAGATTTCGAGGACATCGTCGTGGAAGCGGCTGTTGGCTTCGGGCACCTTCTCGAGCGCTGCGACGGCGGCGCGTACGAAATAGGCGGTCAGGGCGAGCCGGATGCCGTCGCTAGCGAATGCCTCGCGCTCGCGGGCGCGGTGCGCGAGCACGGCCGTCAGGTCGGCTTCGAACACTGCGGTAACGTGGGGCGCCGTGTTCATGCTCTGGATCATGTGGGCCGCGATGCGCTTGCGCATGGCGCTATGGGGGATGCGGCGGCCGGCGAGTTTTTCCCTTCCTCCTGCCCCCTCCTCCGTGGGGAGGGGGGAAGGAGTTGTGCGGGCAAGGTGATCCAGCACGTCCTGATGGGTGATGCGGCCTTCGCGGCCGCTGCCATCGATGTCGTTTGCGTTCAGATCATGTTCTTCGAGCAGCCGACGCACGGCGGGGCTCAGGCGCGTCTGCGCACCCCCTGCGCGCG
>JACDCP010000150.1 GCA_013817465.1 Gammaproteobacteria bacterium
TCTCGGGAATGCGTGCCGTGCCGGTCCACAACCAGACGAGGATCGCGCCGAGGGCGAGAACGCCCGAGACAGCCGCCGCCCACCACCAGTGGAAGGTCGAGAAAATGAAGACGCCGCCTGTGAATAGCGCGGCGGCGAAGGTCTTGAACGTCGGCCCGGGGACGCGCAGGCATTGAACGGGCTCAGCGTCGATGGGCCCCGTTACCAGCGTTTCCCGCTCGCCCTCCTCGGCGTCCGGCAGATAAAAGCGGCCTTCGTCGACATCGCGCATGAAGTTCGGCTGATCCCAGAGCGGATAGCGGCTCGTGACGAGCGGTACCGAGCGCACGCCCCAGGGTTTGTCCGGCATTTCGGCGAGCCACTCGAGCGTACCGGCCCGCCAGGGATTGCGGGCCGATAGCGGCTGCTTCGACTTCGGGCGCACGACGTCCCAGGCGAAGACGCCGATGCCCGCGGCGAGCAACATCGCGCCGATGCTCGAGAGGAGGTTGAGGCCGTCGAAACCCAGTCCGGCGGGATAAGTGAAGACGCGCCGCGGCATGCCGAGCAATCCGGTCAGATGCATGGGCAGGAACGCGATGTTGAAGCCGGCGAACATGAGCCAGAATGCGGTGCGGCCGAGGCGCTCCGACAGCTTTTTGCCGTTCAGCAGCGGATAAAAGTAATGGACACCGGCGGCGACCGGGAACAGCATGCCGCCGATCAGGACATAGTGCAGATGCGCGACCACGAAGTACGTGTCGTGAGCCTGCCAGTCGAACGGCACGAGCGCCACCATGACGCCGGTCAAGCCCCCCAGCACGAAGATCGCGAGTGCGCCGGTCGCGAACAACATGGGCACGGAGAAAATAACGCGGCCGGCCAGCACCGTGGCGATGAAGACGAAGATCTGTACGCCGGTCGGTATTGCCACGGCCTCCGAGGCTGCGGAGAAGAATCCTAGCGAGACACCGGGCAGGCCGGTCGTGTACATGTGGTGGACCCATAGCCCGAAGCTCAGGAAACCGGTGCCGACGGCGGCGAGCACGATCCAGGTGTAGCCGACGATGGGCCGTTGCGCGAATGTCGGGACGATCATCGCCACGAGCGCGATGGCCGGCAGAAAAATGATGTACACCTCGGGATGGCCGAAGATCCAGAACAGGTGCTGCCAGAGCAGCGGGTCGCCGCCGCGCGCCGCGTCGAAAAACGGCCAGTCGAGCAGGCGTTCCAGCTCGAACAGGATGTCACCCGCGATCAACGGCGGGAAAGCGAACAGGATCATGCCGGCCACGACGAGGATATACCAGGCATAAAGCGGCATCAGATTGATGTGCATGCCGGGCGGCCGGCACTTCAAGATGCCGACGATCAGCTCCACGGCGGCGGCGATGGAAGCGACTTCGATGAAGGTCAATCCGAGCAGCCAGATGTCGGCCCCGACCCCGGTCTGGAATTGCGTGGTGAGCGGCGGATACATGAACCAGCCGCCTTGCGGCGCGGCGCCGAAGAAGATCGAGCCGCAGACGAAGATACCGCCGAGCAGGAAGCTCCAGTAACCGTAGGCGGACAGTCGCGGAAAGGGCAGGTCGCGCGCACCGAGCATCTGCGGCAGCACCATGATAGAAAACGCCTCGAACACCGGGATGGCGAACAGAAACATCATGACCGTGCCGTGCAGCGTGAAGACCTGGTTGTACAGATCGGCGGACAGGAAATCGTTTTCCGGCACCGCGAGCTGTACGCGCATCAACAGCGCGAGCACGCCGCCGAACAGGAGGAACAGGAAGGCGGTGGCCGTATACCAGACGCCCACCTCGGTATTGTTGACCGCCGACCAGTAGCGCCAGCCGGTCGGAGTTTTCCAGGCGGCGAGCAGCCGCTCTTCCTGGCCGCGCTGCCGCTCCTTGTCGGCGTCGGAATCCATCACTGCAGGCTCTTCAGGTAGTGGTCCGTCGACAAGGGGAGCATCCGGACTTGATAGGTCCCGGCGTCAGGACTGGATATTGCCGGATCTTCGCGCAAATCAGTCACACTTCGGAACTCATGCCAGGGGCAGTAATCATTGGACCTCTTGACCGCACAGTAGTGTATCCGCGTATGTGCTTGCGCGCGCTACCGCAACATCGAGGACGGCCAGGAATTTCCGCCGGTTCTGACTGTGTTAACCTCAATGTGACAAAAATCAGGCCGCATTCTGACGGTGGCGATGGATTCTGTCGCTTGCCAGCCGAAGCCGTTCATCAATTCGCCATAAACTTTCTCGTGTGTAATGCGGCCGCACATGAAGTACCAGTGTGTCCCTGATGACGATTGCCGAACGAGCTGAGGTGCGGGTTGGGCGCGACAAAGCGAATTCTGATCGTCAGGCATCCAGAAGATCCTTTCGAGAGGTGGGGGTACGTCATCCACCTGTTGATCGAAGCATGGCGTGAACGCGGCCTGTGCGTAGAGCTGATCTACGACATCGACCGGCCGGTCGAAGCGGATGTCGTGATCCCGCATCTTGACCTGACCTCGACGCCGCGCGCCTATCGCGACTTTTTCGCCCGCTATCCGGTCGTCCTGAACCGCGACATCTGCGATATCTCCAAGCGCCGCGTCAGCCAGAACCTCGTCACCCGGCCGGACGCTTTCGACGGTCCGGTGATCGTCAAGACCGATCGCAATGCCGGCGGGGCGCCGGAGCTGGATCGGCTGCGGCGTCGCGGAAGGGTGCGTCGAAAATTGCTCCAGGCGGCTCGCAAGCTGCCATGGACGCTGACCGGGCTCGTCCGTACGCGCGACTACAAAGTGTACGAACATCCGCGCCTCGTGCCGCGGGCCGTATGGCACAACCCGCGCCTCGTCGTCGAGCGCTTTCTCCCCGAATGTCAAGGCGATCTCTACGTGCTCCGGCGGTATGTTTTCCTCGGCTCCCGCGAGTACAACACGATGGCATTTTCCCCCCTCCCCGTCGTCAAGGCTCAGAACGTAGTTCGTCGTTCGAAAAGATGCTCGCCATCGCACGCCCGGCCGTTCGCCACGGGCGCCTGCTGCCGTTGACTTTCTTCGACCCGGTTGCGGGCGGACATCCGACCGATCCCCCCCGAATGACGGGCCTCGTCCTCGGCCACTCACGCCAGGACGTCCTCGCCTGCGAATCCGAACTGTCGGGCGCGGGGCTGGGCACCATCTGAGGGTGCGCTCCATCATTGCAGGCCCTTCAGGTAGTGGCCGATTGCGGTGAGTTGCTCCGGTGCGCACCCCGCAATTGCTGGGCCCGTGGCGGAGATTCGCATGGCGCGACCGAGTGCCTTGCACTCCGTAGTCCGCCCCTCGCGCTCACCTCCCTCCACAGCCGCTTCTCGAATCCGCCTCGCTCGCCGATGACCGGCCGCCGCGGGGTGTTTGAATCGCCTATACTTCCTGATTCCCGCGGTACGTCGCCAGCAAAGTTTCCTTGGCAGGGCCCCGCGATGCGCTCGTTCGAGCAAGCGCGAGAGAAAAGCTTTCATGTCTTCGAAGAACTTGTGATAACGGTCGGCGAACCGGCCGCGCGTCCGGCAGGCTTCGCGCATGAACTTTTGTCAGCGCGGTTTTTGCCAATCGGAATTCGATGACGCTTCTGCTCAGGTCCCGAAGCCCGCACTCGGTCCCCGAGTGGCGTCCGGAAATTCGTTTTCTGCTCGAGCAACTCGGGGCGACAGGCCTTTCTCACCCCGGCTCGAGCCGGGACGTCGCACCGGGTGGGCTGGACTGGGATTACCTGCTGGGTGCCGCCACGCGGCACGGCGTATTGCCGCTGCTGTTCAAGGCCCTCTCGAGCCCCGACTCGGTCCTCATTCCGGACGCCGTAATGGGCCGAATGCGGCGGGGATACGGCACCATATCCCGCCGTAACTTCATCCTTACGCAGGAGTTGCTGCGATTACTCACCTGTCTGGACGACCACGGAATCGTCGCGGTTCCTTACAAGGGCGTCTTGCTGGCTGCAATCGCATACGGCGATCCGTCGCTGCGCCAGTTTGCCGATCTCGATATTCTGATCCGACGCAAAGACGTTCTGAAAGCCAAACTCCTGCTGCAGGAACAGGGTTACAGCGCACGGTTCATCTACGGCTACCGCCCGTTGACCCGGCTTTCGTCTGCAGAGACGGATGCTTTTCTGAAGAATTATCTCGAGTTCGAAATGCAGCGGAAAGACGGGCTGCTGATCGACCTGCACTGGCAGTTTGCGCCCCGACATTATCCGTTCCGATTGGACCCGGACCCGCTGCTGGCCAGGCTGGAGACTTTCCGGATCGAAGGGCAATCGGTCTCGAGCTTCGCGCGCGAAGACCAGGTCCTCCTGCTCTGCCTGCACGGCGCCAAGGATCGATGGGAGAAGCTGCTCTGGATGATCGATCTCGCCAAACTCATCGAGGCCTGTCCCGACCTCGACTGGGCTTCGATGTGCACGCGGTCGACAGACTCGGCTATGGAATTGCCGCTGCTGCTCGGCTTGAGCCTGGCTGAGACGTTGTTTCCCGGCACCGTTCCTCGCTCCTTCACGGAACGCTCGGCGCATCGGGAGCATATCGGTCGAGTGGCTCAGTCCGTGTTCGCAGGTCTTTTCAAGAAAAAGCCGCGAGCGGAATGCCTGCCGGTGAATTCGCTCCACCTTCAGCTATGCGCAAACTGGAGCGATAAAGTCACCTATCTGGCCCGGGGGCTGTGCGTCCCGCGGGTTCAGGAATGGTCAATGATCCGCCTGCCGGACTGGCTTTACCCGTTGTACTACGTGATACGGCCGATTCGCATCATGGCTCACTGCGCGCGGGTTTCCATCGAGCGCCTGCGGATCGCCCTCGAGCGACACGCAGGTTGACATAATGCCGCCGGCCGCCGGATCGATGAACACCCCGATTTCTTGACGACTGCCGGCAGAGGCATCATCCTTACAAAACCGGACACACAAGCAGAATACAAACCGGCGGCGGTTCCAGCCGGAACGGGGATGGCGTGAGAAGTTTCCTGGCGAATACGGATAAGGCGGCCTGGCGAGTCGTCGATGGCGAAGCGGTCATCGTCCACGCCGATACCTCGGCCTACTACGGTCTGAACGGTACTGGAACGTTCATCTGGGAGGCGATCGCCCTGTCTCCGCTCACCCCGAAGGAGATCGCCGCTTGGGTGGGCGTGCGTTACGGGCGGGCAGCGGAACGCATCCGCCCTGAAGTCGACGCATTCCTGGCGGGCCTCAGCGAGGAAGGTCTGCTCCGGCAGATCGCTGAGACGAACGGTCGTCCGGCCTCGTCCTTACCTTCGGAAGAAGGTGCCTCCGCGGAGCGCTACGAACCGCCCACGATGGTCAGGTTCGGCGAGCTCGAACAACTCGTGCTGAGCGGCGAGTAGGCCTTCCGGAGCAGTCTCGTGCAGCACGGCGAAGCGCGGTTGATCGCGAGTGAGCTCCTGCTCGAGTTGTCCTCGGAGACCAGCACGCTGTACTTCCATGGCGAGAGCATGCGGCCGTTCCTCATCGAGGGTGACGAGCTCGTGGTAGCTCCGGTCGCGTGGGCGGACATCCGCATCGGCGACCTCATCACGTACCGCAGGGCCGAGAAATTCCCCACCCGGCGCGTCGTCTGGCGATCCCGCAACGTTCTGCACCTCTGGTGCGACAACTGGCCCGAGCGGCGGTTCTACACTGTCCGCGAGGACGTCCTGGGCCGTGCAGTGGCGCGCAAGCGCGCTGCCACGTGGATCACCCACCGCGATCGGGAATGGCTGGCCGTGCGCCGCGCCGCTCTGGTCGCCTACTGGCGGCGCTTCGCTATTCCCATATCGATCAAGCTGGCCCGGCGTGCCGCGATGAAGATCCACCGCGGGACGCGGATCCAGCGGCTCCGGGCGGCGGCTCGCGGCGATCGTTCGTGAGCAGGCGGTGCCGGCCGGTATCATTCGCTTCGGCAGCCTGACCGCTCGCCTACGCTACGCCGATCCACAGCGTGGGGAGGACGTCGCCCGGATCTTCGGCACGCCGCTCAAGCCGCCCACGGCTGCACTGCTTGCACAGGTCGCCGCCGATATCACGCTGGCCGAGGCGAGCCGTGCCGATGGGTCAGCGCGCCCCCGGGTGCCCGGCGATGGCATGGTTCTCCGCCATGGCTCTCGCCGCCTCGAGATCCACACCGAGCACATGTCCGCCGTACTCGATCGGAACGCAGATCCCGCGCGGGCCGAGCTGGCCCTGCTCAAGCCGTATCCGCCCCACTTCGAGCTGTGCGTGCATCTCGCGGTGGTCTTCCACAAGCTGCTCTTTCTGCTGGACCGGGTGGTGCTCCACGCAGCGGCCGTCCGGTTCGGCGGGCGTGTCAGCCTGTTGCTCGGCGACCGTGGGGCGGGCAAGAGCACCATCGCCTTGCGGCTGGCGCGCGCCGGCGGGACGGTGCTCGGCGAGGATCATGTGATCCTGAAGCGGTGCGGCGCAGGCTTTACCGTGAGCGGCTGCGACGAGCGATCGCGCCTGGACGCCAAGACTGAGGGGTACTTCTTCGCGGAACCGCTACCCGTCGAGCCGGCCGACTTCGCCGGACGATTGAAGAAGGAGATGCCCGCGCGGGCGCTGTTCTCATCCGAACCTTACACCGATGAGCGCGCCGACCTGCTTTTTTTCGCGCGGCCCGGATCGGGCTTCGCGATCACGCCCCTCTCACGGCAGACGGCGCTCCTCAAGCTCATGGCGGCCGCCGGCAAGCTCCAGCGGTTCGTCGACTTCACCGATCGCGGCCGCTTTCTCGACATGCTTTCCGACTTCGTGCGCACGGTCACTGTGTACGATCTCGAGCTGGGCCCGGATCTCGGCGAGCTCGACCGGCTCGTGCGCTTCCTCCAGGTCGACGAGCCGGACCCCCGGGCATGACGGCCGGTGCAGACCTCACCGCGCCGCCGGCCTCGTCGCGGACGGTGGTCGCGTTTCAGGGAAGCCGGACAGGACGTTCTGCATTCGCGCTCGTCAATTCCCGCTGGAGCGAGGGATTGGCGGCCAGCGGCGAGTATGACCTCGTGGATCACGGCGCCGGCGGAGGACCGCCGGCCGACATACTCATCCACCACGACTTCGAGTCGCACTTCACCGATTTCTCGCCGCCTGCCGGGCTGCGCGCCGTCGCCGTCCGGACCTGGGACTTCGGTCCGTTGCCCCCGGCCTGGGCCGAGCGGATCAACTCGCGGTTCCACCAGTACTGGGCCCACAGCCGCTGGATCGCCCGGCAGGCACGGGTCGCAGGCGTCGCCGAAGACCGCATCCGCGTCATTCCGCACGGCGTGGACCCGCGCCTGTTCCGGCCCGAGGGCGACCTGTATCCCCTGCCACCGGGTACGCGCTTCGCCTTCCTCTTTGCCGGCGGCGTCTGCTTCCGCAAGGGCACCGACATCCTGCTCAAGGCATACGCCGAGGCTTTCTCGGCGGCCGATGCAGTGGCACTCGTGATCAAGGATCATTCGCGCGACCTGTTCTATCAGGAGGACACGATTCGCCAGCGCATGCTCGAACTGATGCGCGACCCGGGAGCGCCGGCCATCGTCCACATCGACCGCTTCCTCTCCGATATCGATCTTGCCGCGCTCTACCGCGCCTGCGATGTCGCCGTATTCCCCTACCGCGCCGAGGGCTTCTGTCTGCCTATCCTGGAGTGCATGGCGGCAGGCACGCCGGCCATCGTGCCGCGATTCGGCGCATGCCTGGACTTCTGCAGCGACGAGACCTCCTACCTGATGCCCGTCCTGCGTGTCCACGTGCCGGTGCATCGGCGCTTCAAGGTCGCCCTCGGCTTCTCAGACGACATCGACGAAGTCGATTTCTGCGAGGTCCGGGTGTCGACGCTCGCCGAGTTTCTCCGCCGCGCCTACGAGGCGCCGGCAGCCGAGCGGGCGAGCAAGGCGGCGGCGGGGGTAGCCGTCGCCCATGGCACGTTTACCTGGCGGGAGTCGCTTACCTGCGTGCGC
>JACDCP010000324.1 GCA_013817465.1 Gammaproteobacteria bacterium
CGTCTACGTTAAGATCCGTCGGGCGGACTTCACGACCTTCACGCGCCAGCGGCGGCTCAACCCGCCTGCCAGCCAGACGCGGCGCATCCATGGCACGGCCCGCGAGCTGCTTCAGGAATGGATCGGCGCGTATCCCGGCGCGAGGCTCAGACTGCTCGGCGTGGGGGTTGCCGATCTCGAGCCGGCTGGTCGGGCCGATCTGCTCTCGGCGGTGCTGCGCCCGGGAGACGACGCCGTGGATGGCGCAGTGGATCGCATCCGCGCCCGCTTCGGCGAAACAGCGCTCGGCAGGGCCCGCGTGCTGCGCTGACAGGCTGCTGCGGGCGGCCTGCTTCGAGGGGCGAGTCCTCAGGGAAACTCCGATCACGTTGATCCGATGACTTGTTCGTCGCACCGGTGGAAGCCGGTGTCCAGGTTCTTGAAATACTGGGTTCCGGCTTTCGCCCGAACGATGGAATCGTAATCGATCAGAGGTTCCTTAGTGACTCCCAGGCGTTAGAATAGCTTCCCGCTGCACAACGGCTGCCGATGTATACGAGCTTCTTCGGCCTGAAAGAACGGCCGTTCGCCATTACGCCCAATCCGCGCTATCTGTTCATGAGCGAACGGCATGCGGATGCGCTCGCGCATCTGCTTTACGGCGTGACCGAGAGCGACGGCTTCATCCAGCTCACCGGTGAGGTCGGCACCGGCAAGACGACGCTGATCCGCAGCCTGCTCGAGCAGCTCCCGGAGCACGTCGAGGTCGCGCTGATCCTCAATTCGCGGCTCTCGCCGAACGAATTTCTGGTGGCGATCTGCGAAGAGCTGCGCGTTCCCGTGCCTGCCGAACGCGACAGCGTCAAGGCGCTCGTCGACGCGCTGAACGCGCATCTGCTGGAGGCGCATGCGCAGGGGCGGCGCATCGTGCTCATCGTCGACGAGGCACAGAATCTCGGCGCCGACGTTCTCGAGCAGGTGCGCCTGCTCACGAATCTCGAGACCGACCGGCAGAAACTGCTGCAGATTATCCTGATCGGCCAGCCGGAGCTCAGGCAGGTGCTGGACCGCACCGATCTGCGGCAGCTCGCGCAGCGGATCACCGGGCGCTTCCATCTCGAGCCGCTGACGCGGGAGGAAAGCCGCGGCTACGTGCGACATCGCCTGCGCGTCGCCGGCACGAATTCGGATATCTTCACGCCGCAGGCGCTGAAAGAGGTGCACCGTCTGTCGGGGGGCGTGCCGCGGCTCATCAACGTGATCTGCGACCGCGCCTTGCTCGGCGCCTATTCCCGCGAGCAGCGCTCGGTGTCGCCGAAGCTCGCGCGCAATGCTGCAGCAGAGGTCTACGGCCACAGCCTGAGCCCTGCGTGGCACCGCTGGCTGACCAGTGGCGCGATCGTGGCAGCGGCAGCCCTCCTCGGCCTCGGTTTATGGCGCATCGGTGAGACCCTCGGCAGCCGGCAAGTGGAGCGCCGTGCGACCGTTGATGAGCCGGCACGAGCCGAGTCCGCAGCCGCGGGGCCCGCGACGGAGCTCGCTGTGGATGAGGAAGACGCGCCGGTGCCAGCACCGGCGGAAGGGCCGACTTTTCAGGCACTGCTCGAGCAGCACATTGCCGCCACCGGCAGCGACGCCGCATTCACGACGCTGTTCGGCCTGTGGGGCATCGAGTATCGGCCGGATGGCGGGCGCGCCTGCGCGCAGGCGGCCGAGGCTGGACTGCGGTGTGTCGTCGAGCAAGGCTCGTGGGGCGATTTGCACCGCCTGCGTCGCCCGGCGATCCTGACGCTGACTGATGACGCAGGCGTGCAATATCAGGTCGTGCTGTCCGGCCTCGGCGACGAATACGCGCGTCTGGATTTCGGTGGCGGCTCTCACGAGGTAAGCATCGGTAATCTGTCGCGTTACTGGTTCGGCGATTATCTGCTCGTATGGCGCCCGCAGACCGAGCGCGTGCGCCCGTTGACAGTCGGCATGCGCGGCGAGGACGTGCTCTGGCTGCGCGACAGCCTCGCCACTTTGCAGGGGCTGGCGGCCGACTCGGCGCGGCCGGAAGTGTTCGACGAGGCGCTTGCCGCGCGTGTGCGCGAGTTTCAGCGCAGCCGCCGTCTCAAGATCGACGGCATCGCGGGCGTGCGTACGCAGATTCTGGTGAATGCGGAGCTCGAGCCTCAGGGTACGCCGCTGCTGGTCGAAACCGGTTAGAGCCTCGCTCATGTCTTTCATACTAGACGCCCTCAAGAAGTCTGAAATCGAACGGCAGGAGCAGGCCGGGCCGAGCGTCGCGCATGTCCGCGAAGCGCAGCCGGACCCGCGCCGGCCGCTGTGGATAGCTGCCATCGCGGGTTTGCTGATCGTCAATTTCATCGCCCTGTTGATTTTTGCGTTCCGCTCGCCGGGCGAACCGGAAACGCCGTCAGTGGCGAACGATGCCGTGGAGCAGGCG
>JACDCP010000151.1 GCA_013817465.1 Gammaproteobacteria bacterium
GGTCCATCCGCCCCGGCGACGTCATCACGATCGGGCAATTGGGAGGTGGCCAGAGCGGTGGCAGCGGCCAGCGCTTCGGCTGGGTGCAGGAGCTGCGCGGCCGTTACCTCGTGGTGCGCGATCGCGACGGGGTGGACACGCTGATCCCGAACGAGACCCTGATCACCACGGAAGTCATCAACTGGAGCTACTCCGACCGCAAGATTCGCCTGAAGCTGCCCGTGCAGATCAGTTACGACGACGACCCGGAGCAGGCGATAGCCCTGCTCGAGCACGCCGCCGACAATATCACGCGGGTGCTGACCGACCCGACGCCGCAGGCGCGTCTCATCGGCTTCGGCGACAATGGGCTCGAGCTCGAGCTGCGCATCTGGATTATGGATCCGCAGGCGGGCGTCGTGAATGTGCGTTCCGACGTGAACCGGGCAATCTGGCGGCTGTTCAAGGAGCACGGCATCACCATTCCGTACCCGCAGCGCGACCTGCGGGTCATTTCGCTGCCGGAGGACGTCGTCCCGGGCGCGGAATCGAAAAAGTCGCAACTCACCTCGGATTGAGTAAATACAGTCTGCGTACCTGCAGGGCCGACTACAGTCGGCCGGCCACGTCCGGCGGGCTGTTTCTAACCAATCGGTTCACGGCGCGCGGCTGGCAAGAGCCAGCTCGCGAGCGCCGGCAGCAGCAGGATCGCGCCGAGCATGTTCACGAGGAACATGAACGTCAGCAGGATGCCCATGTCGGCCTGGAACTTGAGCGGCGAGAAGATCCAGGTGGCGACGCCGATGGCCAGCGTGACGCCCGTGAACACGACGCCGAAGCCGGTAATCTTCAGTGTCCGCCAGTACGCCTCGTGGACCGATCCGACCTCCTTCAGGACGGCCTGAAAGCGGCTGTAGATATAAATGCCGTAATCGACGCCGATGCCGGCGCCGAGCGCGACCACCGGCAGGGTATTGACCTTGAGGCCGATTTCGAGCACAGCCATCAGCGCGTAAGTCAGCAGCGAAACGAGGCCGAGCGGCAGAACGATGCACAGCACGGCCCGCAATGACCGGTACGTGAACCAGCACAGCAGGATCACAGCCGAGAACACACCGGTCAGGATCGGAAACTGTGCCGCTTCAACCTCCTCGTTGGTGGCCGCCATGACGCCCACGTTGCCGGTCGCGAGCCGCAGCTCCAGGTTGTCCGACAGATGCGCGGCGCGATACTCCTTCACCTCGGCGACGATGTTCGAAATCGTCGCGGCCTTGTGGTCTTCCGTGAAAAGCATGACGGGCATGACGCTGCAATTCTGGTTGAGCAGCCCGGTGCTGGTCTCCACATAGTTCACTGCCTGCACGAGCACCTGCGAGTTGCGCGACAGCACGCGCCACTTCAGGCTGCCCTCGTTCCAGCCGGCGCTGATCACCTTGGCGATGCCCGGCAAAGCTACGACGCTCTGCACGCCATCGATATTGGCCATGTGCCAGGCGAAATCGTCGATCGCGCTCATGATGCCGTGATCGATGCAGCCGCTCGGTTGCGTTTCGACGATCACCGACAGGACGTCGACGCCGATCGAAAAGCGCTCGCTGATGAGCTCGCTGTCGAGGTTGTAGCGCGAGTCCTCACGCAGCTCCGGCACGCCGCGGTGCAGGTCGCCGATGCGCACGTCCTGCGCTTTCCAGGCACCCAACGCCAGCAGCACGCCGGACAGCGTGATGATCATGGCCGCCGGCCGGCGCAATGACACGGAGGCAAGTCCATGCCAGAAAGAATCCAGCCGCTCGGCGCGCCGCACGAGCCGCCGGCGGTAGCGCTCGTCGTAAGGCACATAGGACATGAGCACCGGTAACAGCACCAGGTTGGTCAGAATGATCACGCCCACGCCGAGGCTCGCCGCAATCGCCATCTCCTGGATGATCCTGATCTCGATCAGCAGGATGGTGATGAAGCCGATAGTGTCGCTGGCAAGCGCAATGCCTCCCGGCAGCAGCAGGCGCCGGAAGCTCGCGCGCGCGGCGGCTTCGCTGTTCAGGCCGTCGAAAACCTCGGCGCGCGCCGCGCTGATCATCTGCACGCCATGGCTGACGCCGATCGCAAATACCAGGAAGGGCACCAGGATACCCATCGGATCGATGCCGAAGCCGAGCAGCGTGAGCAGGCCGAGCTGCCAGACCACCGCAACCAGCGAGCAGGCGAGCGGAATGAGCGTAATCCGCAAAGATTGACAGTAGAAGTAAACCAGGACCGCCGTGATCAGGAAGGCGATCAGGAAGAAGAGCAAGACGCGCGCCGCGCCGTCGGAGATATCACCCACCACTTTCGCGAAGCCGATAATGTGCACACCGACGTTGTCATTTTCGATCGGCCCGCGGATCTTCCCCTCGAGCTGATGGGCCACATGGACATAATCGAGCGACTCGCCGGTATCGGGGTTGATTTCGAGAAGCTGCGCGCTGACGATCGCGCCCGAGAAGTCGTTGGCGACCAGCCGGCCGACGATGCCGGCCTTCAGGATATTCGCGCGCACCTGGTGGAGACTTTCGGGCGTCGGCTCGAAATCCGCCGGCACGACATTGCCGCCGGCAATGCCGTCCTCGACGACCTCGGTGAAGCGGACGTTTGGCGTGAACAACGAGCTGACGCGCGCGCGGTCGACGCCGGGGATGAAGAAAACCTCGTCGGTGGCTTTTCTGAGCGCGGCGAAGAACCCCGGCGTGAACATGTCGCCGTCTTTCGCGATCAATGCGATCAGCACGCGGTTCGCGCCGCCGAACTCCTCGCGGTGCTCCACGTACGTCTGCATGTATTCATGCTCGAGCGGCAGCAGCTTGCTGAAGCCCGCGTCGACGCGAAGCTGCGCCGCCGCAAAACCCATGAGCACGGTCACGAGAGCGAAAGCGGCAATGAGCCACGCGCGACGGGCGAAGATCAGGCGCTCGAGAACAGGCGTGGGATTCATGCCGCTACCGACCGTCACCGGCGGGCCGCTCGTCAGGCAACGTGAACTCCTGCAGGCCGGACTCGCCGATCAACCACAGGGTGTCGGCATCCTTCGCCAGCGCGGTAGCAATGCCACGGCGATCCGCGAGCTGCACCAGATCGAAGCTCTGCGCGTCGTTGCGGCTGACGAGCAGCGTGCCGGCCAGACCGGTGAGCACGACAGTTCCGCGACCGAGCCGCATTCCGTCAGTGAGCATTGCCTGAGTGCTGCTTTCGATGACGCGCCAGCTCATCCCCCCGTCATCGCTGCGGTAAAGATGCCCGCGCAGCCCGAACACGAGCAGGCTTTCCTCGTCGAGCGGCAGCACCCCGAACAACGAACCTTCATAAGGCGAAGGCATCGACCACCAGGAATCGCCGCCGTCGTCGGAACGGTAGATACGGCCGGCTTCTGCAGCAATATAAAGCCGCCCTTCGCGCCCGGCGGCGATATCGTTGAGATGCGCATCGATACCGGTGTCGAGATCGTAGCCGGATTGATCCGCCGTGGATCCCTCGGGGTCATCGCCCGGCGCCCCCTCCCCGGCAGCCGGCCAGGGCTGCGCTTCAAAGCTGCGCTCCCGCCAGCTCAGGCCGCCGTCGGAAGTCTGGAGGAAGTAGCTGTAGGCGCCGACCGCATAGCCATGCCGGGCGTCGCGAAACCAGACATCCAGCAGCGGTCGTTCCTCTTCGGGTGCGAAGTGCGCGCGCTCCCAGCTCGCCCCGCCGTCGGCCGTGCGCAGGATCACGGCATCATGGCCAACGGCCCAGCCGTGCTTGCGATCGCTGAAGAAGACGCCCGTCAGTGTCGCCGTGGTCGGCACGCGCACCTGGCGCCAGCCCGGCCCTTCGTCGTCGTTGAGAAGAACGTGCCCGCGCTCGCCGACCACCGCCATGAAACCGTCGACGGCCGCGCCATCGAGTAACAGCGAGTGCCGCGCGAGCGGCGCCAGGATCGAATGATTCAGTTCACCGGCGGGCGTTCCCTGCGCCGTGGCGGAGGCTGCCGCCGCGAACAGCGCGATGAGGCTCAATGCCTGCGAAGTTCCCGTTCGGCGTGGTATGTCCACCCCTCCCCCTGCCCCCTCCCGGCGAAGTGCTGCCTGCTCTGCGCCGTGCGCGCTACCGCGTCCCTGCGCGCCGCAGCGCCGAGGGCGAGAAATCCTCAGCGGTGTAGCTCACATCGAAGTTATAAGTGATCGACTCTTCGTTGTTCATGTTGAGGGTAAGATAACGGCCGGATTGCAGATCGTAGGTCGCCTCGACCGTCGTCCACAGGTTCGGCACGTCGTAATAGTTGATGACGTGGCCTTCCTGCACGCGCCAGATCTGATCGCGATTGTCATAGCAGTCGACCAGCAGGATCTGCCAGGAATCCTCGTCGATATAGAACGTGCGGCGTTTGTAGATGTGGCTGGTGCCCGGCTTGAGCTTCGCATCCACCACCCACACACGATGCTTCTCATAGCGCAGAAGCTCGGGATTCATGTGCAGCGGCTGAAGAATGTCGCTGTACTGGATCTGGTCGCTGTGCAGCTTGTACGAGTTGTATGGCACGTACATTTCGCGTTTGCCGATGAGCTCCCAGTCGTAGCGCTCGGGGCTGCCGTTGTACATGTCGAACTGATCCGAGGTCCGCAGGCCATCGGCGGCCGTGCCGGGGTTGTCGAAAGCCACGTTCGGCGCGCGCCGCACTCGGCGCTGGCCCGGATTATAGAGCCAGGCCTTGCGGTGCTCCCGCGCCTGGTCGAGCGTCTCGTGCACCAGCAGGATCTCCCCCGCCAGCCGCGGCGGCGCGACGACCTTCTGGATGAAGTAGATGATGACATTGTCGAGACCTTCGACAGTGGCGCCGGACAGGCTGTAGGGGAACAGGAACTGGTCCTGGAACTTGACCAGCGTGTAGCCCCCCGAGCGGGTCACAGGCGCCTGCGCGATCTGGCGGTCAGCGGCATCCGCACGGTAGCGCAGGATGTGATTCCAGATCGCCTCGAGGCCGCTCGCAGGGATAGGGAACGGGATGCCGATAATGGCGTTCTCCACCCCGTTGCCATTGTCGGTGAGTGCAGCTTTCGTCGCGATGTTGCGCGTCGCCTCATAGATACGTTGCGGAAACGCAGCGCTCCTGCGCGTCGGATACACATTCATGCGAAACGTCGGATAAGCTTCGAGCATCGCCTGTTGCCCGGGCGTGAGCAGCTCCGCGTATTCCGCCATGTTGTCTGCATCGATGTGGAATCCGATCTCGTCGTTGTCGAACGGGTCCGGATGATGGCCGCCCGTCTCGAAGTCCGGGAATCCCGCATCGGCCTGCGAGGTGACGCCGCCTTCCCAGGCGGGGATGGAACCGTCGGCGCTGGCGCCCGGGTCTGCGCCGAGCGGCGTCAGCTCGTCACCCAGGCGATCGGCGTCCTCGTCCGAAATGGCGGCGATCGCAGCCGGTGATACGCCGCTGACAGCGAGCAGGGCGGCAACGCAAAGTGCGGCTTTCTTGAGCATAGTTCCTTACTCCGTACCGGGAGGCGATTAGTGGCCGACGGCGAATCGGGTGCAGCCACAGGCAACGGCGCATTGCTTGTCGGTTGCACGGACATTTACAGCGCGGTTGGCCGGGTTCATTCGGCCGCGCCCTGGAGGATCGAGGCCCGCCGCGCAGGTTTCGACGCGATTCGGCATCAGAACGAATACTGGGCGCTGAACGCGATGAAATCGCGGTCGTTGATGAGATTGTAGCGGCCGGCGCCGTAAAACTCGGTATAGCTCAGGTCCAGGCTGAAGCGGTTCTGCAGATTGCCGTTGACGCCGACCGTGATCGCCTTCAGGTCTTCGATGAAGTTACCGCCCGGCCCCGGCGAAGTGCCGTTCACGTCATGCTGAAACGAAAACCGCGGCGAAACCGTCCAGGGGCCGACGCCATTGAAGTAATCGAGACGGCCGGCGATGCGGTAGCCCCAGGAGGATCGCGTAGCGAAGCGGTCGACGGGCTCGACTTCGCCGAAGTGCAGATCCGCGAGCGGCAGGTTGCCGCTGACCGGTGTGCCGGGGCCATTGAACCGCAGGCCCTGGCCGTTCGGGCCACCCAGATTCTGCTCGGGGAAATCCTGGACGTGAGTGATCGCGCTCTCCGCCACCAGTGCACCCTGATTGGCGCCGAATACGGGGCCAAAAACCTTGGTCGCGGTCGCCTGGGCCTGATAGACGTTGAAGCGATCGTATCCGACCACGACCTGGTTGGTGCCGAAGCCGCCGAGCTGGCCGAATTCGGCCAGGTCGCCGCTGCCGATCGCCGAATCGAGTGGCGACAGTGCCGCGAACAGCACTTCGACGTCGTCGAACTGCAGCGGCACATCGTCGCGGTAGGAGACCTCACCTTGCAGAGCGATGCCGGAGGTACCGAGCTGCGTGTTGAAGCTGAAGCCGTAGAGCTGGATATCCTCCGGAAATTCCGTGAAATAACCGGCCGTCTGCGCGAACTCGTGTTGCGCGAACGCGCCGGCGATACCCGCAACGTCCCCACCTGCGAGTGCTGCGTTGGCGCCAATGGTTGCACGTTCCGTCGCCGCTCCGAGAGACAGGTCGCCGCCCAGGCTCGCGGCCGTGCCGACGGCCGCCTGTGCGGCCGCCGCGACAGCGGAGTTGAACGTCAGACCGGCGGCGAGGCCCTGCGCGGCGCCGCCGACCGCGGTCGCGGCGCCGGCCGCATTGCCTATGCCGGCCTGCGTGCCCGTGCGCCCGTTGATGAGCGGCAGCCGGCTGTGGTAGTTGATGAAGTAGAAACCGAAATCCGTGCCATTGCTGAAATCCGGCGCGAACACGCGGAATGCCAGCCCGTACTGTCCGCCGTCATCCGGATACCGCGTAGGCTCGCGGCCAACCTGGCGGAAGTCCGGGAAGAAGCCCCCGCCAAGCGCGGAAAAGTCGGTGCCCAGGTCGGATACAGCGCCGAAGCCCAGCGTCACGACTTCGCCGCCGTCGGGCGCGAAATCATTGCTGCTGAAGTAGGATCCGACCGGCTCGGGCTCCGTGTCATCCCATTCATATTGATAGAAAGCCTCGATCGACGTGTTCTCCGTCGTGCCGAGGGAGAATGATACGAGTCCCTGTGGCAGCAGACCTTCGCGCAGCTCGGCGCCGGGCACGCGCAGTGCGCTCACGTCGATATGGTTGATGACATTGATGCCGTTCTGGATAAACGTGCTCTCGCCCCAGCTCAACACCTGCTCACCGACGCGCACCTCGCCCGGCATGGTACCGAGGTCGAACCGGCCCCAGACATAGGCATCCAGCAACTCGGCGCGGCTGCCGACGAGATCCAGGGCGGCGTCGCCGAGCGGAGTGCGCTCGCGATCTTCATCCTCGATCTCGTGGTCGTAAAAGCCGAATGCCCGCACGAACGCGCCGAACTGCTTGTAGTTCAGCTCCGCCTCCGTGGTCAGCTTGACAAGCTGGCTGTACGTGCCGGTCGCGAAGTTCTGCGTGCCGTTATCATCGTTGGGGCCGCGCGAGTTGCCGCCCGCGCTCGTCGCGATGAGGTCATCGTCCGGGCTCTGCACGCGCGTGGCCTGCCCGTAGGTCAGGGTGGTATCCCAGCTACCGAAAAACTCCCCGCTCTCACTCTCGAAATCGATGGCGAGCGCAATGGACGGGGCCGAGACGCAGATCGCGCATCCCCACAACGAGGCTCGCGCGGCCGCGCGCAGACGATGAACTCTTTTCATACGACCCCCGGAGTCTTGTTATCGAGATGCTGCGGACTCGTTAAGGAAGCTCTGATTAACGATGATTATTGATCGATGTGGGACATTGATCTCGGCAATCGCTGTGACAAGTTGGTCAGTTCGCTGTTCTTGCGACTTTGTCGTGTGGATTTGA
>JACDCP010000325.1 GCA_013817465.1 Gammaproteobacteria bacterium
GAACGCCTGCCATCCGAAACCGATGTCATTGCCTTCGATGTTCTCGGCCGGCGCGGGCGTACAGTCGGCGGATACCGTGAACGTGATCCCGTTATCGCACGACTTGAAAATCAGAAGCCTGGAGTAGTTCACGCGTATGCGTGACTGCACCGCGCGTATCAGATCGGGATTGAGCGCGACAAGACGCTGGGCTGCCGCATTAGTGGTATCCTGCAGGATCTCCACCACCCGCGCGATGAAGGCGTCGTCCAGCGGCGGCGGCTGGTCGATACGGATCCGGACCTGCGCGTTCTGCACCCCGAGTAGCGAATCACGTACCTCCGCCGAGGTGACTTCGACATCGGCGTCCGTAAAGACCGGAGGAGGAAACGCCGAAGGCCCGGCGTAATTCCCGAGATACGTGGCCAGCGACGAGTTGATCAGTGACTCGAACGATGAAGAGTCGGCCGCGCCCGTGAATACGTAAATGAATTGCGTGGTGTCGCCGGCGGCGAGCGCAAACGGCCCGGATGAGATGATGTTGCCGACGTTCGAAATGAAGTTCTGCAGCCCGCCGGCAATCGTGTCGCTGTATATGCCGACACAACCGAACTGTCCGCACGTCGGCACCGAAATCGTGTCCTGAATGCCGTCGTTATTGTAATCCCATGAGCCGAATCCCGGCGTGCTGCCTGGAACAAACTTGTTGAACCGAGCGATGTTCGGGTCGATCACGCCCTGAAAATTTTCGTTCTGGAAGAAGGTAAAAAGCTGTGCGAGTGTGAAATCAGTGAACGAGAGCTGATCGAAGAAGTTGTTCTCGGTCGAAGACAAGTAGCCGAACAGCGCCCGATCGTTGCGCACGAACGAAGTGTTGTATGTAAAGCCGAACCCGCCGCGTCGCGCATGGTTCCAGGTAATCGTGTCGTCGGCGAATTCGCTCGTCGGATTGTAGAACAGGCTCGTTGGGTCCGAGAACACGCGATTTCGCGCATCGCCCAGCGGCGACTTGAACAGCGAAATGCCTATCAAAATATTCGTCGGGCCATCGAGCGAGGCACAGCCGCCGGCGCCAGTCGCCCGCCGCGGCAATGTCGGCGAGCAGTTGCCGGACAGATTCCCGCGCGCCATGACCACGGTATTTCGCTCGAAATCGTGATACCACGACGTCCCCTGCGGCCCACCGATCAGAATGCCGGGTTCCAGGCCGAAATACAGCGAGTCGTAATCAATACCCGTTCCGTACAACCGCTCGCTCTCGTTGACCATCGTGAGCTGGTACCACACTGCATTACGAACGGATGGACGTGAAAACTGGAAGGCATCGAATCGGATATGCAGCCCGAGCGGGTACCCGCGCTCGCTCGGCGCACCGCTGCCCAGTCGCGTCACACCGCCATAGGCTTGAATCCGCTCACGATAAGAGTCGGACACTGCGCCATAGGTGGAGAAGTTGCCGAGGAACTGCGTCGTATCGAACGCGCTGGGAGGAAGCTGCCAGTCGTTCCAGGTAAAGTTTGCAGGATCGGCCTGAAAGGCGGCGAGCCAACCCTGATCCGTGACTGGCCGCTTGCCCAGGAACCCGGCCGTTGGCCACGTTACCGGGCAGTCGCTGCTGGCCAGCCGGGTGATGCTCGTCGGCACTCGGCCGTTCAGGATGGAACTGTCGTCGGTACAGCTTCCATCCTCCGACCCTGCCACTCCGGAGAAGAGGTTGCCGAATTGGCCATCGGCCGCTCCCCAGCCCCGCCGCTGCGGAGTGGCCAGATAGAATGAATACGGCGCCGTATAGCCGATTGGCGGACGCATGGTCGAAACGCCGGGATGTACCGCGCGGATCTTTCGGAATTCGTGAATCGGCGCGCCGGCGACAAAGTTGATCTCGAAGTACGGCTGAGCCAACGTGCCGTTCTGCCTCCGCGTGAAGCCGCAGACCTCGATGTCGATCGTGAAGTACCACGGACACGGGCCAATGTTGTTGAAGAACCAGCCGAACGTGCCCGTCATGTTCATTCCGCTCGCCGCTATGTCCTCCTCGGCGAACAGTCGAAATCCGCTGTTTCGCTGCAGCGGAACCGGTGGACCGTTGTCCACTTCAAGATGTGTTACCCGCGGGGGCCGTTGCTGCTGTGACTGGGCATCGTTGGGGAACAGAAATGCCGTAGCCAGGCCGATCGTCGCGAGTGCCAGGCCGGGCCGCCGTGCTGTTTGCACGGCAACCGAAAGAGCGGCCTGCCAGTCGCTGGCAAGTCCTCGAAATCGCATGGTCACGATACGCTCAGAAGTTGATGGACAGACCGGTGAAAATGCTCCGCCGGCTGCCGAAGAATTCGGGCTGGTCGAAGTTGGTCGACGATACTTCGTCGAAATTTCCAACGCGACGGTTCGAAAAATCGCGCAGTCCGGAAT
>JACDCP010000152.1 GCA_013817465.1 Gammaproteobacteria bacterium
GTGGCTATGGGTGGACTCGAACCACCGACCTCAGCATTATGAGTGCCGCGCTCTAACCAGCTGAGCTACATAGCCATGGTGCGGGATTTGCAGGGGACACGAATTCTCCGACCTGCACAGCATACTGTCAAGACAACCCCGGTGCGCTTTGTTGTTGCGACGCAGGTATCAAACACCGTCATTCGAGCGCATGAGGTACTTTTCCAAACGAGGAATCTGAATTCCGCCCAGGTTTTCGCCGGGGTGACGGCGCCGGTACTTGTGGAAATGCCGGCTCAGACGTTGAAGCGGAAGTGCATGACGTCGCCTTCCTGCACGATGTATTCCTTGCCTTCGAGGCGCAGCCTTCCTGCTTCGCGCGCGCCATGCTCGCCGCCTCTCGCGACGTATTCGTCGTAGGCGATGACTTCGGCGCGAATGAAGCCTTTTTCGAAATCCGTGTGTATCTCGCCCGCGGCCTGCGGTGCTGTCGAGCCCGTGCGCACCGTCCACGCACGTACTTCCTTGGGGCCGGCGGTAAAGAATGTCTGCAAGCCGAGCAGCCGATAGCCGGCGCGGATCACTCGGTTCAGGCCGGGTTCCTCCAGACCGAGATCGGCCAGGAATTCGACCTTGTCGGCGGCGTCGAGCTGCGCGATTTCGGCTTCGAGTGCCGCGCAGACCGGCACGACTTCTGATCTCCCGGCACGTGCGCGCTCGCGAACCTGGTCGAGATACGGATTGTCGGTGAAGCCGCCTTCCGCGACGTTGGCAATGTACATCGTCGGTTTGGCTGTCAGCAGGTGCAGGTCACGGATTTCATGTCGCTCCTCTTTTGTCAGCGGCATGGCGTGCACCGGCTGCCCGGTATCCAGGTGCTGTGCAACGCGAGCGAGCAAGTCGCGGCGAACGATAGCCGCCTTGTCGTTGGTCTTCGCAACGCGCACGGCCCGTTCGTGATTCTTCTCGACGGTCTCGAGATCGGCGAGGGCGAGCTCGGTGTTGATGACGTCGATGTCGGAGCCCGGATCGATGCGGCCGGCGACGTGCACGACGTCGTCGTTGGAGAAGCAGCGCACGACGTGGGCCACGGCGTCGGTCTCGCGAATATTGGCCAGGAACTTATTGCCCAGCCCTTCACCTTTCGAGGCGCCGGCGACGAGGCCCGCGATATCGACGAACTCGACCGTGGTCGGCAGGATCTTAACGGGCTTTGCGATTTTCGCCAGCTCGTCCAGGCGCGGGTCCGGCACCGGCACGATGCCGACATTCGGCTCAATGGTGCAAAACGGGTAGTTCTCGGCGGCGATCGCCGCGGCGGTCAGCGCGTTGAAAAGCGTCGACTTGCCGACGTTCGGCAGGCCGACGATGCCGCAGCGGATCGCCATCAACCGGCATCGCGGCTGTGCAGCCGGTTCTTGGCTTTTTCCTCGCCGTCCTCGAGCAGGGTGGGCACTGCGGCCACCGCGTCGCCGACGGCATTCAGGATGAGTTCCTCATCGCCAGCGGGCGCTCTACGCAATACATAGTTGATGACATCGTGCTTGCTGCCCGGATGGCCGATGCCGAAGCGCAGACGCAGAAACTCCTTGCCGAGATGCGCGATCGTGTCGCGCAGCCCATTGTGCCCGCCGTGACCGCCGCCCCGCTTGAGTCGCACCGTGCCGGCGGGGAGATCGAGCTCGTCATGGGCGACGAGCACCTCGGTCGGCGCGATCTTGCGATAGGCGCATAAGCCTTGCAGCGCAAGGCCGCTGCGATTCATGTAGGTCATCGGTTTGAAGAGCAGAAGCTCGCGCCCCTGCACCTCGATGCGGGAGAGCTCACCATTGAACCGGCGTTCACTACGAAACCGGCCGTCGAAGGCATGCGCCAGCGTGTCCGCAAACCAGAAGCCTGCATTGTGACGATCGAGCTGATGCTCCGGGCCCGGATTGCCGAGCCCGGCAATGAGGCGGATGGTTTCCATTCACGCCGCCGGCTGACGATCAGTCCTCGTCCCTGGACTTCTCCTCGTCCGGTTTCTCGCCCTCGCCCTCTTCGGCGCCAGCCGCCTCCGCCGCGCCTGCGGCCTCTTCCTCTTCCACAGCCTCGACGCGCGGGTGGTGCACGGCCGCAATCGGCAGATCGTTGCCTTCACCGTGCGCCAGCTCAACGAGCTCGACGCCCTCCGGCAGCTTGATGTCGGACAGATGGCGGATGTCTTCCATGCCCATGCCGGAGCAGTCGATTTCCAGATAGCCCGGGAGATGCTTCGGCAGGCAGCTCACCTCGACATCGCTCTCCATCTTGGAGAACACGCCATGCTCGAGCTTGACGCCGGGCGCTTCGCTCTCGCCGATGAAGTGCAGGGGCACGTGCATGCGGATTTTCTCGTCGGCGAGAATCCGCTGTAAATCGGCGTGCAGCACGCGATGGCGGGCCGGATGGCGCTGAAGGTCCTTGAGGATGGCGGCCTGCTCTTCATCACCGACCTTGATGGTCAGCACCGAGGAATAGAACGCCTCGTTATCCAGTTGGTGCAGGAGGGCCTGGTGATCGAGCGCTATGGGGCGCGGATCGCGTTTGCCTCCGTACAATACCGCGGGCACTTTTCCTTCGCGACGCAGGCGGCGGCTCGCACCTCTCCCCTTGTCGTCCCGGGACTCCGCGATGAGCTCGAATGATTTGCTCATGTCGTGTTCTCCGTCAGTCAGTAAAAAAACAAACGCCGCCCCGCGACCAGACGCGGCGTTCCACTAGAATGGGGACATTCTTGATTTCAGAAAATGGGTACGTTCCTGATTTCGGAACAGCGGACATTGTCGGGCTCGCAGCGAAATCTGAAATCAGGAATGTCCCCATTTTCTCCATTTTCCCTTCAATCGACGTACAGCGAGCTGACCGACTCCTCGTCGCTGATGCGACGCATGGTCTCCGCGAGCAGCTCCGCCGTGCCGAGCTGGCGGATCACAGGGCAGGCCTGCGCCTCCTCGCTCAGCCGGATGGTGTCGGTCACCACGAGCTCATCGAGCTGCGATTCGCTCAGGCGCTGCACTGCCGATCCCGAGAGCACTGCGTGGGTCACGTAAGCCACGACGCGGCTCGCGCCATCGTCCTTGAGCGCCGCGGCTGCCAGGCACAGTGTGCCAGCCGTGTCGACCATGTCGTCGACCATGATGCATACCTTGTCGCTCACCCGGCCGATGACGTTCATCACCTTCGATTCGTTCGGCCGCGGCCGGCGCTTGTCGATGATCGCCAGATCCGCATCGTCGAGTCTCTTCGCGAGCGCCCGCGCGCGCACGACGCCGCCCACGTCCGGCGATACGACGACCATGTCGTCGTATTTCTGCCTCCACATGTCGCCGAGCAGAACGGGCGACGCGTACACATTATCCACCGGGATATCGAAGAATCCCTGGATCTGCTCCGCGTGCAGATCCACTGTCAGCACGCGATCGACGCCGGCGCTCGCGATCATGTTCGCCACCAGCTTCGCCGTGATCGCGACGCGCGTTGCCCGCGGCCGGCGATCCTGGCGCGAGTAGCCGTAATACGGCATGACGGCCGTGATTCTCGCCGCGGACGCTCGCCGGCAGGCATCGGCCATGACCAGCAGCTCCATCAAGTGGTCGTTCACCGGCGGGCAGGTCGACTGCACGATGAACACGTCGCGCCCGCGGATGTTCTCGAGTATCTCGACGGTGACTTCACCATCGCTGAAACTGCCGACGTTCGCCTTGCTGAGCGGCAGCATCAAATGCCGGGTGATCGCCTGGGCCAGCTCGGGATTGGCATTGCCCGTGAAGACCACCATGCCTGCGCTGTCCAACCGCACCTCCCCGGCTCTCGACACTGGCTGGGGTGGCAGGATTCGAACCTGCGCATGACGGGATCAAAACCCGTTGCCTTACCGCTTGGCTACACCCCACGAAAGGCCGTGTATTGTGAGTGCCGGACTACCGGGTGTCAATTCGATCGATGTGCTCGAAAAGTTATCAGATATACATCGTAAATTATTGTATCCACATATATATTTTTAGCATTCCAGACAGGAAGGAGAGCGCCGCCTGGTCCTGCGGCTGCCGGCAACTTCCGCATCAAACGCGGGGTCGTGCCGGTCTACAGGCGTGGCCCGCCGAGTTCCCAGTCGTCAACTGCAAGCCGGATCCGCAAATCGTCGTTTTCCATGACTAGCTTGCGCGGGAGCGTGTCGCCGTCGAAGCTGCGATAGCTCGTGTAGCGGACCGTCCAGTCGCGTTGCTCGAGCTCCTCGAGGCGTCCGTGCTCATCCAGTGTTTCCTCCGCATCACCGCTTTGTGGGTCCGCAACGCCAAGCATCCAGTAGCGCATGCTGGCCAACGGCACGCGCCAGCCGAGCTCGGCTGCGAGCTCGGCCTCGGGATCCGTGAACACGAAGTGCTCGCCTTCCGAGGTTTCGAGCTCGAGCCGCTCCGGCACGCCTTCGATGCGAAAACCGCCGACGCCCAGCGGCCCGCTGAATCGCGCGTCCACATAGTTCTCGTCCTGCCGCCACGTAAGCGTGCCGCTCCAGCCCTCCTCGTCCGTCGATAAGGCAATGCGGCTTTGCAAGCTCCAGTGATCGAGCGATTGCAGCGCTTCGCGCCGGGCGGGCCAGCTCGCCGCGCTGAATTCTTCGGCGCGCTGCTGCGGCTGCAGACAACCGGTGAGCGCGAGTGCCAGGATCAGAAGAGGGGGGTTGAAACCCGCCCTACGGCAACGTACGGCCGAAGTTGCATTCACGAAGCCAGTCGTTCCATGACCTCGACGACAGCCGGTGCTTCGGGATGCGCCTCGAGTGTTTCCTGCCAGATGTGCTGCGCCCGCGCCTCGTCGCCGGTAGCCCAGAGCACCTCGCCGAGATGTGCGGCGATTTCCGGATCGGGCGCGAGCGCATAGGCGCGTTCCAGGTGCTCGAGCGCGGCGGCGTTGCGCCGGCGCTTGTAAAGCACCCAGCCCATGCTGTCGAGGATCGCCGCGTTGCCCGGATCGAGCTCGAGAGCTTTCTTGATATAGCGATGCGCCTCACGGTGACGGCCGGTACGATCGGCGAGCGTGTAACCCAGGGCGTTCAGCGCCGTGGGATCGTCGGGCCGGTCGTCCACGATGCGGCGCAGCTCGGCAATGGCGTCGTCGACACGATCGAGGCGCTCGAACAAAAACGCGCGCGCATACAGCAACGTGTCGTTCTCCGGGTGCGTGCGCAAGCTTTCGTTATAGGCCTCGAGCGCCGCATCGGTATCGCCCATCTCTTCGAGGAGCTGGCCTCGCGCCGCGAGCAGCTCGACAGCCTGTTCCGGCAGGACCTCAGCCATTTCAGCGAGATGATCGACGCCGGCCTGGCCGTTGCCGAGCGCGAGCAGGACTCTGCTCGTGCGGATCTGCGCATCCACCACATACTGGCTGGCGCGCACGCGCGCATAAAACTGCAGGGCGCGCTCGAACTCTTCGCGGTTTTCGGCGATGGCGCCGAGATAATAGAAGGCCTCGTACGGATAGCGGCCGCTGACCAGCAGAGCATTGAAGCGCGTCTCCGCCGCATCGAGATTGCCCGTTTCGAGCTCGAGCAATCCGAGCACGCGCAAGGCTTCTGCGTTGCGCGGATCTGCAGTGAGCATTTCATTGAGCAGCTCGCGGGCTTCATCGGTGCGCCCCGTGCTGCCCAGCAGTAACGCGTATTCCAGCCGCTCGCCGGGCTCCGGCTTATTTTCTACGAGCGCGCGCGCCTCCGCCAGACCGGCATCGACTTGCCCGTCCAGCACCAGTGCCCGCGCGAGGATGAGGCGCGCATCGGTCCACTCCGGCCGGATATTCCGCGCCTGACGCGCACTTTCCGTGGCGAGCGCCGGATCGCCCGAGCGAAGCGCCAGCGAAGCCAGGGCGTAGTGGGCCTCTGCAGAGGCGCGGTGCTTGCCCACCACCTTGCGCATGGCGCGGGTCGCCAGCGAACGTTCCTGCACATCGGACAGCAAGGCCAGCGCGCGCATGAACGCATCCTCGGAAGCGGGCGGCTCGCTCGCATCCAGCAGATGCTCGAGTTGTTCGGCCGCGCTGCCCACATCGCCGGCTCGCAGATGCAGGCGCACGAGATAATTGCGCGCTTCCTGGGCGTCGGGCTCGAGCTGCAGCCAGCGCTCGGCGCTGGCGAGCGCGTCGGCGAGACGGCCATACTGAAAGTTGACCTCGGTTGCACGCCGCAGGAGCCCGGGATCGCTGCTCAAGCGGGCGGCTTCCGCGTATTCCTCCGCGGCCGCCGCATATTCTCCGCGCTGCAAGGCGAACTCTGCGATGAGGATGTGAAAATCCGCTTCGGGGGCTGCCCCCGCAACCTCCATCTCGGCCCTTTCGAAATCGCCGACACGCGCGTCGCGTTCGCCGACACAGGCGGCGAGCGACCCGAGGCAGATGCCGAACGCGATGAGGAACGCCTTTTTCATGATGGGTCGAAACTGCAGAGAGCCAGGATGCGATTTTCGCTCATTCTTCGACTGCGCGCTTGCGCAAAGGGTGCCTGAAAGGTGCCGGGCACCTGTCGTAGGCTCGTGGGGCAAGGCATGCCTGAAAGGTGCCCGGCACCGGGATTCCGACTGACACCGAGTCTACAAGGGGTGCCTGAGAGGTGCCGGGCACCTGTGGCGGACTCGTCAGGCAAGAGATGCCTGAATGGTGCCCGGCACCGAGTCTGCAAGCATGTCATCCGGGAATGAGCGAAAATCGCGGTCTGATCCCGAATATCGGACCCGCGATTCCGCATGGCGCTCCTCATACTGGGCATCAACCATCGCACGGCGCCGGTTGAAATCCGTGAAAAAATCGTCTTCGATCGCGCCGCTCTGCCGCGCGGCCTCGAGTCGCTTGGCGCCGTGCCGGGCGTCGAGGAAGCCGTCATCGTCTCGACCTGCAATCGCACCGAGGTCTATGTCTGCGCGGCGCCGGAGCGGGCCGAAGATGTGGTCGGCTGGCTCGACACGCATCACGGGGCCACCGGCAGTATTCGCGATCGGCTGTATCTGCTGCGTGATCGGGAGGCGGTCAAGCATTGCTTTTCCGTCGCCTGCGGCCTCGATTCCATGATCGTTGGCGAGGCCCAGATTCTCGGCCAGCTGAAGGAAGCGTTCCGCGTCGCCGGCGCCGAGCAAGCGGTGGGCCCGGTGCTGCACCGGCTGTTCCAGCAGGCATTCTCCGTCGCCAAGCAGGTGCGTACACACACAAAAATCGGCGCGAGCGCGGTCTCGGTCGCTTATGCGGCGATCACCCTCGCACGGCAGATTTTCGCAGGCTTCGAGCGGCATACCGCTTTGCTGGTAGGCGCCGGTGAGACGATCGAGCTGGTCGCCCGCCATCTGCATGGCAACGGCCTGGCGCGCATGATCGTCGCCAACCGAAATCTCGAGCGCGCCCAGGCGCTGGCCGCGCGCTTTTCCGGTTTCGGCATCCCGCTCGCCGATCTGCCGGCGCATCTCGATGAAGCGGATATTCTGATCTGCTCCACGGCGAGCCCTGAAGTGCTCGTCACTTACGACATGGTCAAGACAGCGCTGAAGTCACGCAAGCACCGGCCGATGTTCATCGGCGACATCGCCGTGCCGCGCGACGTCGAGCCGCGCGTGGCCGATCTCGAAGACGTCTATCTCTACACGATCGACGACTTGCAGAACGTCGTGCAGGAGAATTTGCGCACCCGCCATCGCGCAGCGGACCAGGCTCGCGAGCTCGTTGCAGCGGAAGCGCTGCCCTTCGATATCACTTCACCCACGCTCGATGCC